>JAYYUU010000241.1:0-5976 GCA_036343835.1 Candidatus Latescibacterota bacterium
TTGGGCTTTAACCGCCACATCGGCAAACACTATGGCCCCAAGGGCATCCGCTGCAATTGCATCTGCCCCGGCGCGCTGGAAAAGACCCCCAATCACGACATCCACCCCGACCCCGACGGCCGCGCCGCCAAACTCGCCAACTCCATCCCCCTCGGCCGACTGGCCACCCCCGCAGACATTGCTCCGTGGGTCACCTTCCTCTGCTCCGACGAGGCCTATTACGCCAATGGCGCCCACTTTCTCGTCGACGGCGGCATGAGCGCCTGAGGTCCATATATGACGCGCGAGATCACCGACCTGACGCCAGCGCTAGGAATGCCGTACATTCAATGTACGGCCCCCGTGATCCACGGCTGTGGCAACTCGCCCTTACGCGCTATCGAGGAATAACGCCCCCCTATGCATCGCCTAATCCCCTGCCTGTTGCTCGTCCTAAGCGCTTGCAGCGGCGACGAACCCGCGTCCATCACCGGACCGGTCAGCACCTCGCCCGACGCACCCGAATTGGGGATCAGCCTCTTTGCCAGCGGCACTCCCAGAGAAGAGTTTCAATTTTACCTGGACCAGGGCCAGCAGATCAGACACGGCACCTATCGCGCCTTCTATGAGGACGGCCCCGTCCAGATAGAGGGCTTTTACAAAGCGGGCCGCAAAGATAGCATCTGGACCCACTTCGACGCAGGGGGCCGCACCACCCTGGTGCACACCTGGCGCGACGGCCGCAAATGGGACGGACCCTTCCTGCTCTACTGGCCCAATGGCAATCCCAGCGAATACGGCACCTACCGCGAGGGCCAGTGGCACGGCGTTTATGCCAGCTACTACTCTAGCGGCAAACTCGAGATCCGCGCGCAATTCGTCGACGACGAGCTACACGGATCCTATCTCGAGTTTTACGAAAGCGGCAACCGCAAAGTGCGGGGGGCCTACTGGAAGGGACTCAAAAACGGGCTGTGGGTCTACTACGCGGAATCGGGTCTGGAGCTACAGCGCGAGGAACACCATCGCGGCGCATTGGCAAGCACCGGCCACGTCGAGTTGGAGACCTACGACAATGGCAGCCTGTTGTCGGTCACCCCGTATCGCGAAAACCAAATCCACGGCGTCTACATCGAATACTGGCCCAATGGTCAGAAGCGCGAAGAGCGGACCTACGACGATGGTCTGGCCCACGGACTCGCCTTCTCCTATTGGGACAATGGTCAAATAAAGGATCGGGGAAACTATTCGCGTGGCCGCAAACAGGGTCAGTGGCAAACATATAACAACGCCGGCGCGCTGACGGTCGAGGCGGGATACGACCGGGGTTCGCTATCGGGTCCCTATACCTCCTACCACTCCAATGGCAACCGGCAGTGGGTGGGCACCTATCTCAGGGGCATTAAAAACGGCCTGTGGACCAACTATACCAGGGATAGCCAGAAACGCCTGCAACAGCTGTGGGGCGAAAATAAATTGCTGAGCGTTCTCGACTGCCGCGAGGAGGAATGCCAATAGTGGAGCGCCGCAAGCACTACAATCGGATCATGAAGTGGACCCGGCGCATCCACATGGATCTCGGTCTCTTTATGATCCCCTGGATTCCGCTCTACGGGATCACCACTTCCCCTACGATTTCAACGCCCGCAGCATCTGGGCGGTGATGGTCGATATCATGGCCCTGGTAATGGTCTTGTGGTCGCTGAGCGGTCTGCTGATGTGGTGGCAGATGCGGGTAGTCCGGCTCTCGGGTGCCGTCCGCCCTCACCATCCGGTCTGCTATGGTCTTGTGGCCTGGGCTATGTCATGGACGAGATCTTTCGTCATTAACTTCGCCCATAACCGGAATAGCTCGTTGAGATTGAAGTCGACGCGATCATCGATTCGGGTGAAGCATAGGTTCAGCCCATGACCGAAACCGCGCTCCAAGCCGCCAAAACCTGCGAACTCCACATCCATCTCGGCGGCAGCCTCTTCGCCGATGACCTGCTCAATCTAGGTCGCGACCACTACCAAAAAATCGACTGGTCACTCTACACCGATAGCTTCGCAAAGGCCTATGGCAAACGCCCCGACCCCATCGCGCTCTTCCGCCAAGCCCTCGACAGCCAACAGCTCGACCAGCTCAAAGCCCACTATGTCTACGGCGATGACGACGGTGGCGACTTCGCCCAATTCCAGGCCAAATTCAATATGGCGCTCTGCGTCTACCGCCACTGGTGGAATGTACTCGGCAACCAGGAGGAAATCTGGCGTCGGGTCCTCGCCCACCACCGCCGCGAAGGCCTGCGCTATGTCGAATACCGCGCTATGGCCCCCTACGACCACACCCAGGCCGAAACCTTCATCCAATTCCACGAGCGGACCGCTCGCACCATCTGCGAAGCCTGCACTTCCGACTTTGACGCCCGCTACCTGATCAGCTTGCCGCGCTGGGCGCCGCTCGAATGCTACCAGTTGGTCCAGCGCCTTTTAGATGAGCACGAAGACCTGATTCCCACCATCGTCGGCCTCGATTTCTGCCACTTCGAGGAGGGCTATCCGCCCGAGAGCACCCGCCCCTTCTTCCGCCGCCTGCGCCGCGATAACGAGCTGCGCCCCAGCCGCGCCCTCGACGTGGCCTATCACGTCGGCGAGGTCTACTTCGACAAGTCGCTCGAAAGCGCCGTGCGCTGGTGCCACGAGGCCGCCGAGCTCGGTGCGATCCGCCTCGGCCACTGCACCGCCCTCGGTCTCGACCCCGCCACCGCCATCGCCCGCAAGCCGCAGGCCCACGAAAGCGAACCCGTCGGCGAACGCCTGGCCCAGATCCGCTACGATCTCAACTATAAAGATGAACTGGAGAAATTCGGCATTCCCGTCGACGCCCAGGCCCTCGCCCGGGAGCTTGCAGACCTCGCCGACTGGCCCCGCGACAACCCCCTGCGCCGCGCATACGACCCCGACCGCCTCGAAATCGTCCGCCGGCGCCAGGACGTCGTGCTCAGCCGCCTGGCCGAACTCGACGTCGTCGTCGAAACCTGCCCCACCTCCAACCTGCGCATCGGCGCCGTACCCAACCCGCAGGCGCACCCGGTGCATCGATTTTTGGCCTCCGATGTCCGCCTGGCCATCGGCGCCGACGACCCCGGGATCTTCGATTGCACCCTCGCCGATGAGGTCGACTGGGTCCAGCGCCACACCCAAATGGACGCCGCCGCCCTGCAAACCCGCCTTGGCGACCCGCACCGCTACCGCTGTGGCCAACGGCCGCGCCTGGGTCCGTCGCCCGTGGATCGAAGCCTGAGCTTTTAGTCTATAAAGGAGCCTACCCCCAACCGGAGGCTCCCGTGGCCAGCATCGGCCGGGCCAAAGCGCCAGGGGCGGGCTTGCACGATCTGTTAAAGGAGCAACCGATGACCACTACGAAAAAAAAGTAACGGCGCTCATCATCGAAGACGAAGCGCCGGTGGCACTGGGCCTGCAGGACCGGCTACAGCGCATGGGCTATCGCGTCTGCGGCGTGGCTTTTTCCGGGGAGGAGGCACTGAAGCCGGTGGAGCGCTACCGGCCCGATATCATCCTGACCGAGATCAACCTCATTGGCGAGATGGATGGCATCGAGGTGCTTGGCGAGGTGCGGGCCACCGAGCGCACCCCGGTCGTCTCCTGGCCCAGCGTTAAGCGAGCGCGATCTCGCCGCGGGCTATCCGCTGCAATGTCGCCGCGTAGAGCTGGTGCTCCACCGCCAGCACCCGCCTTTGCAATAGCTCCGGCGTATCTCCCGCCTCCACCGGCACCACTTCCTGCGCCAGTATTCGGCCCTGGTCGTATTCCCCGTCCTCCACCAGGTGGATCGTCGCCCCGCTCTCGCTTTCTCCGGCGGCCAAAACCGCCTCATGCACCCGCATCCCGTACATCCCCTGCCCCCCGTATTTGGGTAATAGCGCCGGGTGGATATTCAAAATCCGCCCGGCATAGGCCGCCAACATCCCCGCCCCCAGTTTCTTCATATACCCGGCCAGACAGACCACCTCCACCCCGTGCCGCCGCATGACTTTCAAGATCGCCTCTTCCAACGCCCCGGGATGCGTCTTTTCGCTCAGGTGATACGCGGCAATCTGCTGCTCCCACGCCCGCGCCAACGCCCCCGACTTGGAGTTGTTGCTCACCACCGCGCAGGGCTCGGCTTCGAGCACTCCCGCCCTACAGGCCGCGACAATCGCCTGCATATTCGACCCGCCGTGCGAGGCGAGAAAACCCAGCTTGAGCATCTTAGAGAATGTCCAATACCTGCTCCGGTGGCCGCCCCAATCGCGCCTTTCCCCCCACCACCACAATCGGCCGCTCGATCAGAATCGGATTTTCCTCCATCGCCTGGATCAACTCCGTCATCGTCCTCTTCCTTCCATTTGATGATCCAGCGAAAAAATAATATCTTACCTCCATGACTGCGGTTAGCCCCACTACTTCAGACGACGCTAAATTTTATCAGCAGAATGGCTATATCCGCTACGAGCACTTCTTCTCACCCGCAGAAATCGCCACCCTGCGCGAGGCCATCGACCACGCCATCGACTCCCACCGCGCCCGCATCAGAGGCGCCGAAAACGACGGTCGCAGCTCTGAAGACTACGAGCGCGTCTTCAACCAGATGGTCAACCTCTGGACCGACTACCCCCAGGCCAAGGCCATCGCCTTCCACCAACGCCTAGCCGAGACCGCCCGGCGGCTCACCGGCTGTCGCCACGTCCGCATCTACCACGACCACGCGATGATCAAACCCCCCGGCCAAGAGAGCAAGGAGACCAACTGGCACCAGGACGCCCCCTACTGGCCGATGGACCCGGTCGGCGCGCTATCGGCCTGGATCGCCGTCGATGACGTGACCCCCGACAATGGCTGCCTCCACTTCGTACCCGGCTCGCACAAATACGAGCGGCTCGAGCCGATCAAACTCGGCGTCGCGGGCGAGAGCATCGTCGACAAGATGCAGCAGCAGGGCTACGACGTGCCCGAGCCGGTGACCATGGACATGGCGGCCGGCGGCTGCACCTTCCACCACGGCTGCACCTTCCACTACGCCGGCCCCAACCAGACCACCGCACCGCGCCGCGCCTTCGCCATCATCTACATCCCCGACTACACCACCTTCACCGGTACCCACGATGCCGCCGGTGCCGGTGACGAGATGCAAGCCGGTGGGCCCTGGGACCATCCGCTGCACCCGATTCTGGCGGGCGACTAGCTATATCGCAAATAGGGTCTGTCGCCACGTATCGATAGACGTCGATGCGTCTATCGATAATAATAAGAAAGGTCCGATCACGTATCGATCCAAATCGATGCGTATCGTCAAAAATAATAGATCAATAATAGACCGGGGCGCCCAGCTTTTCTTTTATCCCTCAGATGCGCCTCAATCGCCCCACCCACTCTCCGCAGCAGCCCGAGCGAAACTACCGGTTCGTAGGATATGATGTATCGCAATCCTTCTGCCGGCTGGCACGAAGGAGTTTAGCCGAGGCCTATTAACAGATATAGATGAGGGATGATAATATGAAGATGATATTGGGTCTGCTGGTGATCGTCTGTATGGTCGCCGGCTGTGGAACCGGTGCAATGAGGTGTTGAGTGGGAAAAAGTTAGTGGTTGAGGGATAAATCACATCCCTATGGTTCATGGAGCCTTATGGTTCTCCCGAAGATCGATGTTAACCAAAGCTAGAGTTCGCAAAAGAGGTACAGGATAAATGGATGTGATTATCCTTGTTGTATCAATCGTCACAGTTCTTATCACTGTTCAAAAGGGTTTATGTCGGGGGATTGATTACCTGGCATTAGCCCTGAGTTGGTCACCCAAGATACGGGGACAGGTAACCGGATTTGCTACAAGCATTCCAGAGTTTGCCGCTTTGATCTCCACGGCACTTGCCGGTGTGTGGACGGCAGGTCTCTGGAACATCGCAAGCAGCAACATCATCAATGTGGTGCTCCTGATAACTGCCGTGTGCTGGTA
>JAYYUU010000242.1:0-6010 GCA_036343835.1 Candidatus Latescibacterota bacterium
GCCGAACAGGGATGGTCGGCGCGACTCGCAGAGCGCGACTCCTAAGGATTCAGCGGTATGAGCGACGGGGATACCCTCGACCAGCCCGTCAACAAGCAGCTACCGCCAAGCATCAGATAGAGTACACCGCCCGCAACAGCCCTGTCAAGTTTGCCCCGCTGCGATCCACCGCGTACCGTATAAGCCCATGCCCGTCGCCCTCCAACCCGCCCCGCCCGTCGCCCTCGTCTGCGCCGTACTCGCCGACTCCGAACAGACCCTCGCCGACTCTAGGCAACGCCTCGTCGAGCGCTTCGGCCCGCTGCGCTCGACGAGCGAGGTCTACGCCTTCGATTTCACGTCCTATTACCAAGGAGAAATGGGGCCGGGATTACAGAAACAACTGGTGTGTTTTGCCGAACGGGTAGACCCCTCCGAACTCGCCGCGACCAAGGCGCAGACCATCGAACTGGAAAGGGCGATGGGCGCGATAGCAGGCGGGATTCTCCACCGCTGCGCCAATATCGATCCCGGACTGCTCTCGATCGAGGGACTGGTCCTGGCCACCACCAAGTACTCCGGCCACCGCATCTGCATCGCCCCGATGCTCTACGCCGAGTTGACCCTGCTCTATCAGCGCGGGTGCTACCAGCCGCTGGAGTGGACCTATCCCGATTACCGCGGCGAGGTGGTGCAGCGTTTTTTGCTCGCCGCGCGGGACTGGTTGATGAAAACGCGTTAGGGGTTCAGCAGAAGACTGTAACAGAGTACCGCTATATTCGCGAAGGTCTGCACCAAGTTAGTCGCGTTGGCCGCGCAAAAAAATCCGGTAGAGCCTGGTGCCCTTGCCGGATTCTCGGCGATGCCTCTAAACCGCTAGCCCCGTTCGTCAAGCCTGACGAACGCCCGGTGCTCCGGCCCGATATAGATGTGGTTGGGGCGAATCAGCCGGTTGCCGTCGTGCTGCTCGATCACATGCGCCGCCCAACCCACCACCCGGCTGGCGACGAAGATCGGCGTGTAGAGCGGGATCGGAATGCCCATCATGTAGTAGGTGTAGGCGCAAGGGAAATCGACATTGGGGAAAATACCCTTTTCGCGCAGCATCGTCTCCTCCACCGCGTCGGCCAGATCCGGCCACCGGGCGTCGCCCACCGCCGCGGCGATCTGGCGACCGACCTTCTTCATCGACGGCACTCGCGAGTCGCCATTTTTGTACTCGCGGTGACCAAAGCCCATGATCTTCTTCTTTTGCGCCAAGGCGTCGAGGACCCACCGTTCGGCCGCCTCGCGGTCGCCGACTTCCAACAGCATCTCCATCGCCGCCTCGTTGGCGCCGCCGTGTAAGGGGCCGGCCAACGCCCCGATCGCCGCCGTCACCGCCGCGTAGAGATCGGCCAGCGTCGAGGCCACCACCCGCCCGGTAAAGGCCGAGGCCTTGTAGCCGTGCTCGGCGTAGAGAATTAGCGAAACATTCATCGCCTCCACTTCGTAGACCGGGGGCCGTTCGCCGCGCAGCATGTAGAGCAAATTGGCCGCCTGGTCCAACTCGGCGTCGGGTGCCACCGGCTCCAGGCCCTGGGCGAAGCGGTGGCCGCAGGCGATGGCGGTGGGGATCTTGGCCATCAGCCGCATGGTTTTGCGCACATTGGCCGCGTGGGAATTGTCGCGGGTCTCGGCGTCGAAAAACGCCAGTGCCGAAACCGCGGTCCGCACCAGATCCATCGGATGGGCATCAGCCGGGGCGGAGCGCAATAATTCAACCACCGGGCCGGGCAACCCGCGCTGCGAACGCAACTCCCGGTTGAAAGCCCCCAGCTCGGTGCCCGTGGGCAACTCGCCGTAGAGCAGCAGGTAGGCGACCTCCTCGTAGCGGGCGTTCTCGGTCAGCTCCACCAGGTCGTAGCCGCGCAGGATCAGGCGGTTGAGCTCCAGCTCGATACGCGAAATGGCCGACTCGCCAGCGATCACGCCCGCGAGCCCCGGACTGTAGGCTTGCTCGGTCATTGGATATCCCTTTCGGGGAAGCGCGCGGCGAGTTCCGCGTCCAATTGGGCATAGGCGTCGTAGTCGAGGAGTTGGTAGAGTTCCTCGCGCGTCTGCATGCGGGGCAGCATATCTTCGAGGGTGCCCTTTTCCCGCAACTCGCGGAAGAGCCCCTCGACCGCCTTCATCATCGCGCGGAAGGCGCTCATCGGGAAAATCACCATATTGTAGCCCAACTCGGAGAATTCGTCCACCGTCAGATGGGGCGACTTGCCGAACTCGGTCATATTGGCCAGCAGCGGTCCTTTAACCTCCTCGGCGTAGCGGGCGAACTCATCGCGGCTCTGCATCGCCTCGGCAAAAATCGCGTCGGCACCGGCGGCGAGATAGCGCTGGCCGCGCTCGACGCTCTCCGCAAAACCCTCGACCGCGCGGGCGTCGCAGCGGGCGATGATCATAAAGTCGGGATCTTGCCGCGCCGCACCGGCGGCGGCGATCTTGCGCTCCATCTCCGCGATCCCGATCAGCGACTTGCCGTCGAGATGTCCGCAGCGCTTGGGCATCACTTGGTCCTCTAGATGCAGCCCGGCCAGGCCCTCGCGCTCGTAAGCCCGCACCGTGCGCATCACCTGCCAGGTCTCGCCAAAACCCGTATCGGCGTCGCAGATGCAGGGCACCTTGACGGCGTTGGCGATATGGCCGGCGGCGCGGGCCATCTCGTCCATCCCCAACAGGCCGACATCCGGATACCCGGCGGTGCCATTGACCAGCCCGGCGCCCGAGATATAGACCGCCTCGAAACCCGTGCGCTCGGCCAGCATCGCCACGGGGGCGTTGAAGGCCCCGGGCATCGCCACGGTCTTTTCCGCGACCAGCCGCCGCAAGACGCCCGCTTTGGACCGGGCCTGGGGGTCGCCCTTGAGCAACATGTCTAGTCGATGTCGATGGTGGATTCGCGCTCGGGGCCGACCGAGATCAGCGAGACCGGCGCCCGGCTCAGTTCGGCGACCCGCTCGACATAGGCCCGCGCCTGCGGCGGCAGATCGGCAAAGCGGCGCGCGGCGGTGGTCGGGGCGCACCAGCCCTCCATTTCCTCGTAAATCGGCTCGCACTGTTCGAGCACCTGCGGGTCGGCGGGAAAATCCTCCAGCGCCTGGTCGCCGCAGCGGTAGCCGACACCGAGTTTGAGGCTTTCGAGTTCGTCGAGGATGTCGAGTCGGGTCAGGGCGATGCTGGTCAGGCCATTGATCCTGGAGGAGGCGCGCAGAATGGTCGCGTCGAACCAACCGCAACGTCGGGGCCGACCGGTGGTCGCGCCGAACTCGTGGCCCAGACCGCGCAGCCTTTCGCCTTCCTCGCCGAGTAATTCGGTGGGAAAGGGACCGTTGCCAACGCGGGTGGTGTAGGCCTTGGTCACGCCGATCACTTCGTCGATCCGCGTCGGACCGATACCGGTGCCGGTGCAGGCGCCCCCCGCCGTAGTATTCGACGAGGTGACGTAGGGGTAGGTGCCGTGGTCGATGTCGAGCAAGGTGCCCTGCGCCCCTTCGAAGAGCACATTCTTGCCCTGGTCGATGGCCTGGTTGAGCAATACCGATGCGTCGGTGACATAGGGCGCGAGCCTTTGGCCATAGCCGACATAGGCGTCGAGGATCGGGCCGGCTTCCAGCGGTTCTCGGCCGTAGACCTTGGTCAGGATCTCGTTTTTGGCACTGATGCTGGCCCGCAGCTTGTCGCGCAACCTGGCCGGGTTCAGAAGGTCCATGACCCGCACCCCATAACTGCGCTCGATCTTGTCGCAGTAGGCCGGGCCGATGCCGCGTCCGGTGGTGCCGATCTTGACGCCGTCCTTGCTCTCCTCGCCCGCCTTTTCCAGCACCTGGTGGTAGGGCATGACCATATGGGCGATATGGCTGACGAAGAAGCGACCGGCGACCGCAAAGCCCTTCGTCTCCAGATCTTCGATCTCGGCGAGCATCGCCTCCGGGTCGATGACCACCCCATTGCCCACCACGCAGACCTTGTCTTCGTGCATGATGCCCGAGGGGATTATGTGGAAGACGAACTCGGTATCCCCCACGATGACCGTGTGGCCGGCATTGGCCCCGCCCTGATAGCGCACCACCACGTCGGCTGCGAGCGTGAGATAGTCGACGACCTTGGCCTTGCCCTCGTCGCCCCACTGCGCTCCTAGTACGATTTTCGTCGGCATAATAGCGTATCCCTAAAGACTGACCTGTTTGGCCCAGGAGATGTAATCCCTGGACAGAATATCTTCAACCACGCCGGCGGTGATTGGGTCGTCGACATTGAGGATCGTCAGCGCCTGGCCCCCCAATTTTCGCCGCCCGCACGACATCTGGGCGATATTGACCGCGTGATTGCCCATCGCGGTGCCGATATGGCCGATAATGCCCGGTACGTCGTCGTTGACGTAAAAGAGCATATGCCCCTCGGGGACGGCGTCGAAGCTGTATTCGTCGAGCCGCACCAGCCGCGGATCGCTCTTGCCAAACAGGGTGCCCGCGAGCAGACGCTGGCCCTGGTCGGTGTGGTAGACCACCGTGATCAGGCTGGCGTAGTCCTCGTGTTCGCTGCTGCGCAACTCGTCGACCCGCACGCCGCGCTCCTGTGCGAAAAGCGGCGCATTGACGAAGTTGACCGCCGCGTTGGTGACCGTCTCCATAATGCCCTTGAGCACCGCCGAAGTCAGCGGCGAGGTCGGATAGGCGGTGACATCGCCCCGGTATTCGACGGTGATGCGTTCGAGCTGGCCCTCCCCGAGCTGGGCTTGTAAACGCCCCAGGCGCTCGGCCAGCTCCAGATAGGGCTGCATCTTCTCGTAGATCTCCGGCTCGACCGAAGGCGCGTTGACCGCGTTGCGAATAACCCGACCCATCAGCACGTCGCCGACCTGCTCGGCCACTTGCAGCGCGACGCTGGCCTGGGCCTCCTTGGTCGAAGCGCCCAGATGCGGGGTGCAGATCACCCGGTCGTGGACCACCAGGTCGACCAGGGCCGGCGGCTCTTCCTCAAAGACATCGAGGGCGGCCCCGGCCACCTTGCCCGACTCCAGGCCGTGCAATAGCGCTGCCTCGTCGATAAGACCACCGCGGGCGCAGTTTATGAGATAGACCCCGGCCTTGCACTGGGCGATCTCCGCATCGGAGATCATGTGCCGGGTCTGGTCGGTGAGGTGGAGATGGACGGTGATGAAATCGGCGGCGGCGAAAATCTCGTCGGGAGATGCCAGTTGCGCGCCGCAGGACAGCGCCACCTCCTCGCCGATATAGGGATCGCGGCCCAGCACCTTCATGCCGAAGGCCCCGGCGCGCCGGGCCACCTCGCGCCCCACCTGCCCCAGACCGAACACGCCGATGGTCTTGCCCGCCAGCTCGATGCCCGTAAACTTTCCCCGCTCCCACAATCCGCCTTTGAGCGAAGCCGTCGCCTGCGGGATATGCCGGGCCAGGGCGGCCACCATCGCGAAGGTGTGCTCGGCGGTCGACAGCGAGTTGCCGCCCGGGGTGTTCATAACTATAGTGCCGCGTCGCGTCGCCGTCCCGACATCGATATTGTCGAAGCCGGTGCCGGCGCGGCCGATGGCCTTGAGATTGGCCGCCGCTGCGAGCACCTCCGCCGTCACCTTGGTGGCGCTGCGCACGATAAGGCCATCGTAAGCGCCGATACAATCTATGAGCTCGGCGGGAGACAACTCGGTATTGACTTCCACCGTGACGCCCTCGTTGGCTTCGATGATCTCTACGCAACGGGGGTCCATTTTGTCGCTAATCAGAACTTTCAAAATATCCTCTGTAATGCGATTGCAAACTACTGAAGCTTCGGTTCAGACCGCCCCACCCGCGAGCATCTCGGCGATCCACCCCAGAATATCGTCCTTGCCGCGGCCGTCGACGGCCGAGAAGGGGACAAAAGAAATACCGGCGAGCGATCCCTGCGAATCAAGCCGGTCGAACTGTTGCTTCAACTTGTTGCGCGACAGCTTGTCGGCCTTGGTGAAAACCAGCAGAAATGGCTTGCCCGA
>JAYYUU010000243.1:0-5625 GCA_036343835.1 Candidatus Latescibacterota bacterium
CCTCATCCCCCGCCCCCACCTCCACCGTCCCCTCCTCAAACTCCATCCGATAATACTCCCGATGCCAACAATTGGTAATCCCCGCCGCCGAACTATTCCCCTCATACGCCGCATGCACCCCATTATCCATCCGCATTAAATAAAACCCGCTCGAATAATGCTTAAAACTCGACCACTCAGGATTCCAACCAAAACCCTGAAACACCTCGCAATCCCCCCCCGACAAGAAACGCAACATATCGAAGTGGTGCACCGACCCCTCAAAGAGCAAACCAAAATCCATATCGTGCCGCCAGGCCTTGCCCCACGACTCATACTGGCGATAGTCGCAGGCATAGCGCCCGACAATATGCTGCAAACGCCCCAGCCGCCCTTCGTCGCGAATCCGCACCAGCTCCTGCTTATTCGGCGCATAGCGATAATTCTGGATAATCGCGCAGGGCAGCCCCGTCTCTTTGGCCTTGGCCGCCAGCGCCTGGGCCGCCGCCAGCGTATCGGCAATCGGCTTCTCGCAAATCACCGGCATCCCCGCCCCCATCGCCGCAATGGCCTGCGGGGCGTGGAATTGCGGCGGGGTCGCGATGCCACAGAAATCGGCCTGCACTTTGCTACAGGCCTCCTCGTAATCGGTAAAGAGCTGATCGCCCCCCAAACCCAACTTGGCCCCCTGCTCTTTGAGCACCTCTTTGTTGACATCCACCAACCCGACGATCTCAATCCTATCGCTCAGACGCTCCGTCATCCACCCAATCCAACCCCCAGCCATCCCGCTGGCACCCATCATCAAGCAAGTCTTAGCCACAGTATATCCCCTCCTCAGTGAAAATCCTCACCAAGACTCCAATTCCAAAATGCGGCCATCCGGCTGAATCCGCCGCCTTTCCGCCTCGACTTCGGCAAACCAATCCTCCAACGCCCCCAACATCCGACCCGCGCGCTCCGGCTCTGCAGCAGCCAGATTGTTTTTCTCCAGCGGATCGTCGTCAATATGGTACAATTCCGGATCGACCGGCGGCGGGATAATATACTCCGGGTCCGGATCGTCCATCAGTTCCGTCACCTCGTCGGGATGATACTTGTATTTAATGTCCAGCTCCACATAGCGCTCCATCAGCCGCCGATCCGCATCGCTTTTGGGTTGCATCGCCAGCCGGGGCCGCACCAGCTTCCACGGCCCCTCCCTCATCGCCGCGTTGATCCAGCCGACGGGCTGGTGTTGATTGAGCTGCCAGAACCGCGCCTGGACCGCATCGCCCTCACCGCGCAACAAAGCCAACACATCCCCCCCATCCAAGGGCCGCCCCCCCGGCCTTTCCACACCGCAAATCCCACCCAGCGTCGGCAACCAGTCGGTGCCGTGCACCAGTTCGTCGATCTGCCGCCCGCCCGCCAACCCGCCGCGCCAGCGCATAATCATCGGCACGCGGATACCCCCCTCGTAGACCGAGCCCTTCTGCCCGTTAAAACCGCAGTTGTAGCGCCGCGTATCCGTGCTCATCCCCTCGGGCACCTGGTCGGGCCGCAAACCGAAGGCCGGCCCATTGTCACTGGTAAACATCAAGATCGTATCGTCCCCCAATCCCAATTCCTCCAAAGCCTCCGCGATCCGCCCGACGCCCCGATCCATGATCTCGTTCATCGCATAGGTAATCGCCACCCCGGGGCTCATCCCCGCCGCGATATAGGGCTGGACCGCCTCGTCCGGCGCCTGCAATGGCGAGTGCGGCGCATTGTACATCACGCAGAGTAAAAACGGCGCGGCGCGGTGCCGCCGCACAAAATCCACCGCCTCATCGGTAAACACATCGGTCAAATAACGCCCGTCATGGGTCTCGCGTTGCCCGTTGCGGTCGATCCACCAGTCGAAATAATCCATCCATCCGCCGCGAAAACCCACAAACTCGTCAAAGCCGCGCGCATTGGGATGATAGCGGTCGTCGAGCGCGCCATTGTGCCACTTGCCGATCAACCCCGTCGCATAACCCGCGTGCTTGAACGCATCGCCCATCGTCACCTCATCGAGCGCGATCCGGTCCATCCCGCACACCTCCATCGGCGTCAGCGCCCCGGTGCGGTGCGGATAGCGACCCGTCAACAGCGCCGCCCGCGATGGCGAGCAGACCGGCGAGCCGGCGTAGTGCTGGGTCAAGCAGACACCCTCTTCCACTAGCGCATCGAGATGCGGAGTCCGGGCCGAACCGTCATTAAAAACCCCGAAGTCGCCATAGCCCATGTCGTCGGCGACGATCAGGACGATATTGGGACGCTTTGGCATAGTTTGATTCTTCCTCCGCGATGGTGTATTGTCCAACCTATAAGCAATGTGTAAAATAAGCCCGGGATCAACAGGCAATCAACTCCCCACTGCAAGGAAGACCTCCCATGTCCGGCACTCACCTCGACGATCGGGCCGTGCGCGAATTTATCGTCCGCGGCTACACCCTGGTCCAGGCCGACCAGCCACCCGAATTCCACCGCGCGATCAGCCAAAAACTCGACGCGACCCTCGCCGCCGAAGGCAATCCCGGCAACAATATCCTGCCCCGCGTGCCCGAGCTAGGCCAGATCTTCCAAAGCCCTTCCGTCCGCGGCGCTCTGCACAGCCTGCTCGGCCCCGGTTATTCGATGCACCCCCACCGCTACTGCCATCTCAACAAGCCCGGCTCCAAGGGCCAGACCTGGCACAAGGACGACTACATCTTTGACCGCAATGTCCGCCACCATCGCTGTCGCTGGCTCATGGCCTTCTACTACCCGCAGGACGTCGACGCCGAGATGGGCCCGACCGGCATCGCCGGCAATCGCCAATGCTACAATCAGATCTCGGATACGGACTCGACGCAATCGGTCGAGGAGGAAATCAAACTCTGCGGCCCCGCCGGTACGGTGGCCCTGGTCAACTTCGACGTCTGGCACCGCGCCACGGCCAATACCAGCGAGCGCCAGCGCCATATGCTCAAGTTCCAATTCTTGCGCATGGAAGAACCGCTCGAGCCCCGTTGGGACGGCATTGGGCAAAACTGGCAGCACGTCCCCGGCGACCCGCACCCGGGGCTCTCGGCCCACTTCTGGCGCTGGCTCTCGGGCGCGGCGGACGACGCGGCTGAAAGCCCACCCCACGACAAGACTAAACTCCTGACCGCGCTCCAGAGCGACGATGAGTGCCATCGTCTCGACGCGGCCTATGCGCTGGGCGCCCTCGGCGAGCGCGCCGTCTCCACCCTGATCGACACCCTGCGCGCAGAAGCCCGCGCAAAAGCCAATTCAAACCAGGCCAAAACCCCGGCCAATGTCCAGGGCGGCAACCCCGCCGACCTCGACACTGCCCACGCCCTGACCGCCATAGGATCACCCGCAGTACCCGCCCTGTTCGACGAACTCGACAGCACCGATTGGCCCCTGCGCGCTGCCGCCGCCGATATCCTCGGCAATCTCGGGCTCGAAGCCCGCGAGGCGGCCCCGGCCCTGGCCCGGGCGCTCGCCGACGAAAATCACTGGGTCCGCCGCAACGCCGCCGAAGCCCTGGGCACCCTCACCCCCAAAGACGACCAAAGCACCGCCGCGCTGGCCACCGCCCTCACCGACATAAACGAGCCCGTGCGCCGCAATGCCGCACTCGCCCTGGCCAAAATAGGATCTGCCGCCGCCCCTGCCGTCTCAGCCTTGCGCGACGCCCTAGCCGACGAAAACCGCTACGTGCGCTTCAATGCCCTGCTCGCCCTGCAGCGCATCGGCACCCCCGCCGCCCTCGACGCCATCTGGGGCGATATGCACACTGCGCGCTGGTGCCCGATCACCACGCGGGATACTCCGTATTGAAGCGCGGCGCTAGTTCCTGATTTACCCGTGGACTCGCTCTATTGAGACGCAGCGCTGGCCCCTGATTTTTCACGGTACTGGTTGTACCAGTACCACCAGTACCGTCATTTGCAAAGACCTACCGCAAGTCCGGCACTCTCATCCCCGCAACAATCGCGCAATCGCAATCCCCTGTTCCCCCGCCACCGAATAAAACATATAACGCTCGCCGTCTTCTCGATAAATCCCCGGGTCCCGCAACTGCCGCGCCGGCTCCCTGACCGCTCCCGATCGCGACGGCTCCAACAGCCTAGCTGCCCCTTCCCACTCCAGCTCAGGAGCTAACACCAGTTCCGGCTCCGCAAAACTCCACGCCCGCCAATCGCCTTTGAGATCCGCAGTCGCAAACAAAATGCGCTCCGGCTCGTCCCCCACGCGCGTGTAGAGCATATGCAGCACATCGCCCTCCACCCATAACGCCGTGTGCCGCACCCGCGGCAGGAGCCGCAAACCCTCGACAAAGTCCGCCAGCCCGTCTCGCGAGCGATAGAGCACCCCGTCGACATTGTCGTATTTGGCCAACGCATAGTGCCAGCCGCCGTATTCAAAAACGCGAAAATAAGATTTACCCAGAATTTCACTTCGGACGAAAAAGTCGATCCCATCGCTCGACAGCGCCGCAAAGGAAACCTGCCCCAACACCTCATAGCCTGCGGGCGCGGGCTGGTGAAAATACATCCGAATCTGCCGCCGCTCCTCATCCACGTGCAAATCCGGACTGGCGATATGCTTGCGCCCGGGCCCCTGGTCCATCTGCAACACCCCGGGCTCGTAGACCGTCCACGGCCCCGCCAACTCGTCGGCATAAGCCATGCGGATATAAGCGCCCTGGTGATGGGCGAAATACAAATAGTATTGGCCCAAAGGCCGCTCCACCCACTCCGGCACCCGCAACAGCGACGGCCCATTGATATTCTCGCCGCGCGCGCCCTCGAGCCCGGGCATATCTGGATAGATCATCGGATTCTCCGCGAAACGCTCGGCGCGAAACGCACTCATCGACTAAAGCTCCGGCACCGCAAACACATCCCCCGTCTCATCGATCCAACCCTCCAAGCGATCCTGCAACCGCTGCCGCTCGACCCGGAAAGCCGTATTGTGCGCCAGGTTCACCAACTCATACGGGTCCTCCGCCAAGTTGAACATCAGCCACGGCTGGTGCTCCAACACCACGTATTTCCAACCGTCGCGGGTCACCACCCCCCGCCAGGGCCGGTCGATGCTATGGCCATGTCCGGTCGGCACCACCAATTGCAGATAGGCCGAGTCGGGCTCTGCCCCCGCGGCCACCTTGCGCTGCCGCTGGTGCGAATAGTCGGTCCCCGGCATCCAGTCCGGCACCTCGATCCCGCACAAGCCCAGCGAAGTCGGCCCGATATCGACGTGATTGACCGGCGCGTCGCACATCGCCCCGGACTTCAGCTCGTAGCGCCGCCCCCCACCGATAATACACGGTACGCGAATCGCCTCCTCCCACGGTGCGGTCTTGAGGAACTGCCCGTGCGAGCCGTGCAAATCGCCGTGATCCGAAAAGAAGATAATATGCGTATCGTCGTATAAACCTTCCGCGCGCAAGACCTCCACCACCCGCCCCAGATTCCAATCGAGATTCTCGATCATCGCATAATAACCCGCCAGCTCCCGCCGCGCCCGTTCGACAACCCGCGCAACCGGCGGCACATTGGGCCGCAATTCGACCCGCCCCGGCGTATGCCGCCCCATCCACTCGGGCGGGGCCACATAGGGATTGTGCGGCGGCTGCACACT
>JAYYUU010000244.1:0-8702 GCA_036343835.1 Candidatus Latescibacterota bacterium
GGCGCGCTCTTGCTCGACGGCGCAATACTCACCTCGGAGCGATTGCGGCGGAGGGTCCATCGGACGCTGATGGACTGCGACAGCCTTGGCGAACACACCATCATCGCCGGCGGCGACCAGGGCTGCGACCCGCACCAGGTGGGCTTTGGCCCCCTGCGCGCTTGTGAGACGATCGTCATCGACATCTTCCCGCGCGACGAAACCAGCGGCTACTTCGGAGACTTGACGCGCACCGTCTGCAAGGGACAGGCCTCAGAGGCGATGCTACGCCTCTACCAAACCGTGCTGGAGGCGCAACAACTGGGTCTGGAGATCCACGAGAGACCGAGCATCGGTCGGCGCGACGAGGTGCTCGGATCCGGGCATATCGTGACGATGGAACCGGGACTCTACTACCGGGGCACGGGAGGCGTAAGGATCGAAGATACGGTCGTCGTCTGCGAGGGGGGTTATGAAAATCTGACCACCTTGCCCAAGGTGTTCGAAGTCTGAACGCGGCCATTTCCAGCGACCCCATCACCCTCGCGGCACTGCGTTATTTTCGCTGCGCCGAAGGGCGTGCGCTATTGGCGCAGGCGGCGGAGATGGACGCAGACCCACTGCGGGTACAAGAGCAGTTGCGGCGTGCATATCCAGCGGAGATGTGCCGGGCGGGGCTGGCGCTTTTGGAATTGCGGCAGCGGGGAGCGGAGAAGTTCGCGCGGGCGCAGGAGATGTTTTTCGATCGCGAGGGATTGGAGATGGCCACCCGCGAAGAGGTAGGCCGCTACCGGGCCTGGCGACTGCGCGAGTGCGGATCGCTGGCGGATTTGTGTTGCGGAATCGGCGGCGACCTGCTCGCGCTGGGTCGGGAACGAGAGATCTTGGCCGTCGACGCGGATCGGCGGAGATTGGAGATGGCGCGCCACAACAGCCGGGTCTACGGGGTAGCTCAGGTGCGCTTTGTCGCCGCTGAGGTGCAGTCGCTGCGGTTGAGTGCCGACGCGATCTTTATCGACCCCGCGCGGCGCGGCGGAAGCCGCAGACGGCGGGGCGAAAACTACTCGCCGCCGCTGAGTTGGGCGACCGATTTGCGCGACAAAGTACCGCAAGTGGCCGTCAAAGTCGGGCCGGCCATTCCGGAACGAGACCTGCCCACCGACTGCGAGGTCGAGTTTGTCTCGTCGGGGGGCCAGTGCCGCGAGGGGGTGCTCTACTTCGGCGCATTGGCCACTGCCAGCCGCCGCGCCACGCTCTTGCCCGCACGCCACACCCTCGAGGCGACCACCGGACCCGAAGTCGCGGTGGCACCTCCCGGCGCCTATGTCTTCGACCCCGACCCGGCGGTGGTACGCTCGCATCTGCTCGACGAACTGGCGCGCCAAATCGGTGCCTGGAAGCTCGATCCGCAGATCGCCTATCTCAGCGGAGACGACCCCATCGACTCCCCCTTCGTCCGCCGCTACCGCCTTATCCGCTGGCAACCCTTCCAGCTCAAAAAACTGCGCCAGACCCTGCGCGACGAGGGGCTCTATCCCCGGGAGATAAAGAAGCGGAGCTTCCCCTTAGAGCCGCCCGAACTCCTGCGCCGACTCGGTCTCAAGCCGGGCGGACGACCTGCCACTTTGCTACTGACCCGGCTGGGGGAAAAACCAGTGGTGCTCATTTGCGAATTAGAGGGAAATTGAGCAAGTTCTACTTGACGTGCACTCTATCATTCTAGCGCGCTCCGCACCGCTGCAGTCCCGGAGGGCTGCCTGAGGGCATCCCGTCCACCCGCAGCACAACCTTCAAACGCCCCTATATGAGACGCCACAAATTCATCCTCGGTTCGCTGGTTATCGCCGCCGGCTTAGTCTATCTCTTCGTCGTCGGTGTCCAACAGTCAACGGCCGCCCATATGACGCTGCAAACCTTGATGGGCCAATCCCTCGACGAGGACCAGCGCATCCAGCTGGGCGGCGGCACGGTAGTGCCGGGCTCGATCGAATGGGATCCGTATCGCTCCCGCCCCGAATTCACCATTACCGATGGCGAACACACCCTGAAAGTGCGCTACGTCGGCAACGCAGTGCTACCCGATACCTTTAAAGACGAGGCCCTGGTCGTCCTCGAGGGCCAATTCCACCAGACAGACCAAATCTTTTCCGCCGACGTCGTCTTCGCCAAGTGTCCCTCCAAATACGAGGGACAAAGCTACGAAGGCCACGTGCAGGCTATGAATAGCGGCAGCAGCTAGCCCGCGGCGCGTCCTCCGCTTTCTCCTGTCATTTATGATTGATATCGGCTATTTCGCCCTGTGTTTGGCGCTCCTGGCGTCCGGTTATGGCGTTTTGGCGTCGACATTGGGGGCACAGCGCGGCCCGTTGGGGCTGGTGCGCTCGGGCGAAAATGCGATCATGGCCACCTGCGCGCTGCTGACGCTGGCGATCGTCGCCCTGTGGCAGGCGTTCCTCTCGCACGACTTTCAGGTCGAATACGTCGCCGAAAATAGCAATCGCGCCATGCCTTTGTTCTATTTGATAACGGCGCTGTGGGGCGGACAGAATGGGTCGCTGCTATTTTGGGGCTGGATCCTTTCGATCTATTCGGCGGCCGTCGTTGGGCTCTATCGGCAGCGCTACCGCGAACTAATGCCCTACGTAGTGGCGACCCTGGCCTTTACCAGCTTCTTTTTTTGCATCGTGCACCTCTTCGCCGCCGACCCCTTCCAGCGCCTGCCCTTCACGCCGGAGGACGGCCGCGGGCTCAACCCGATCTTGCAACACCCGGTCATGGCCATCCACCCGCCGCTGCTTTACCTGGGGATGGTGGGCATGGTCGTGCCCTTCGCCTTCGCCATCGCCGCGCTGCTATCGGGCAAGCTGGACACGACCTGGCTCCGGGCCGCGCGCCGTTGGATACTGATCCCCTGGACTTTTCTCGGCTTTGGCTTGTTGTTGGGCGGCAAGTGGGCCTATGTCGAACTGGGTTGGGGCGGATACTGGGCTTGGGACCCGGTGGAAAACTCGTCGTTGATGCCGTGGCTGGTCGCCACCGCCTTCCTGCACTCGATCATGATCCAGGAGCGCAAGGGCATGCTCAAGGTCTGGAACTTGGCGCTGGCGATCCTCACCTACGGGCTCTGCATCTTCGGCACTTTTATGACCCGCAGCGGGATTATCTCCTCGGTCCACGCCTTTGCCCAATCCAATATCGGCCCCTTCTTCGGCACCTTCCTGGTCCTGAGCCTTCTTTTTTCATTTGGGCTTTTGTGGTGGCGGCTACCCCTGCTCAAAGCGGAGAATCGCCTCGAATCTTTTGCTTCGCGCGAGACGGTCTTCCTGCTCAACAACTGGGTTTTACTCGGCATGCTCTTCGCCGTGTTCTGGGGCACGGTCTTTCCGCTGATTTCCGAGGCCTTCACTGGCGAGCAAATTACCGTCGGCGCGCCCTTTTTCAACCAGGTCAATATTCCGATCGGCCTGGTGCTCCTGTTTTTGACGGGGGCCGGCCCGCTCTTTGCCTGGCGTCGCACCTCGAGCGAGAGTCTGCGCAAGAATTTCACCACCCCGGTGATGGCGGGCCTGATTTCATTGGGTCTGTTTTTCGGCCTGGGGGTGCGCGATCTCTATGCCCTGCTTTCGTTCGGGCTCTGCGTCTTTGTCATCGCCGCACTCGGTGGCGAGTTCCACACCGGTACTCGGGCGCGAATGCGCAGCACCGGCGAGGGCTATGGAGTGGCGTTTTACCGGCTCTGTGTCAAGAGTCGACGGCGCTACGGGGGGTATTTGACCCACCTGGGGCTGGTGTTTCTCTTTGCTGGGTTCACTGGCAAAGCCTTTACGCAGGAATTTGATTTCGTCCTCGCGCAAGGGGCCTCGCGCGAGGTCGGCGACTATCGGGTCAGCTTCGAGTCGCTGGCCTTTGCCGAAAGCACCAACTACAGCACTACCTCGGCGGCCGTCAGTCTGCACCGCGACGAGCTCTTCCTCGGCACATTATTGCCGGAGCGGCGCTACTATCCGGCCTTTGACCAGGGCACGACCGAAGTCTCGATTTACTCGACGCTGCGCGAGGACTTCTATATCATCCTCGTGGGTTCGGCAGAAGACCGCAGCGCCAAATTCAAAGTCTATCTCAATCCGCTGATCAACTTCGTGTGGCTCGGCGCCATCATTCTGGTGCTCGGCGCACTATGGGCAATGTGGCCTACCGCGCGCGATCGCCGACTCGCCCGGATTGACCGCGAGACTGCGGTGCTCCTGGTTGGAGAGCACTCGCCCCATGCCTAGCAGCCATTTCACCAGTCCATTGTGGACGTCGCCCAGCTGCGCTGCGCGTGGACCGCGTTAGCTTTGGTCACAAAGCGACTGGTGAAATGACTGCTGGTGCGTTGCTGCTTTTTGCGCTCTTGCTCGGTTTTGCCCCCGCTCGGGCAGCAACGACCACAGCAATCAAATCCATCGCCGCGGAGCTGGTCTGCCTCTGCGGCAATTGCAACCGCGAATCCCTGGCCACCTGCCTGTGCACCGACTTCGCCATACCCGAACGCGAGACCATTGGCCGGGCCCTCGACCAGGGCCAGACCCGCCAGCAGGTCATCGACGGCTTTATCGCGCGCTTTGGCACCAAGGGCTATGCCGCGCCGCCGCAGGAGGGTTTTAACCTGCTGGCCTGGATCGCGCCCTTTGCGGCCCTGTTCTTTGGCATCGCCCTGGTGCGCACCCTGCTGGTCAGCTGGAAGGGCCGCGGCGAGGAAGCCTTGCAAACCGACAAGACCCCAGCCGACCGCAGCCAGTATCAGGATCGCCTGCGGCGCGAGTTGGAGCGCTTCGACGACGATGACTAGCGGCATTTCAACACGGCAAGGGCTGGTGAGATAGACGCCATGGAACTCCTTCCTCTACTCGGCTCGTTGCTCCTATTGCTGGGGTTACTGATCTATCTGGGCCGTCCCCTGCTGCTCGATGGACACGCGCGAGCGATCCCGCTGGGCGGTGGGGCGCGGCAGCTCTTCGAGCGCAAAGAGCAACTCCTCGGTGCAATCGTCGAACTGGAGCTCGATCACGAGATCGGCAAAGTACCCGAAGAAGATTTCCAGCGGCTCTTTGCCCAGCTGGAGGCCGAGGCACTGACGGTCATCGCCGAATTGGACCAGCTCAATGGCGCCGGCAGCAGCGAGCTCGAAAGCCGCATCGAAGCGGAAATCGCAGCCCTGCGCCAGACGGCGACGGAGCCCCAGTGCCCCGGCTGTGGGGCTCCCCGATACGAGGGCGATCGATTCTGCCCCCAGTGCGGGACCGCCCTCGCGGAATCCCGCTGAGCTATGGCGCTGCGCCTGATCTGTGCCGCGATCGTCCTCTGCGCCTGCGAGCTCTGGGGTGCTGCAGTCAATGGCTACGTGCTCAACCCACTTACCGAGGAGCGAGTCCCCGATATCGAAGTGGCCTTCTACCTCCGTCAGGAAGGCCAGGTCGACGAGGTGTTGCGCAAGAAAACCGACGCCGAAGGGCGTTTCACCTTTGCCGGACCTTTTCTGCAGGATGAACTCCATTTTGCGTTGGCTGCCTTCTACGATGGCGTCCCCTACTTTTCCTCGACCCTCGAGGTTGGCGCGCAACAGCAAATTATCCTCGAAGTCTATGAGAAAACCGCCGATGCCTCCGGGCTCCACATCGGCGCCCATCACCTCTTCCTCTCGCTTCGCGAAAATACCATTGAGTGTATCCAGTTGCTGCAAATACACAATATCTTGGACCGCACATACGTAGGCAGTGGTGGCGGACGCGAGCGCAGGGTGACCGAATTCGCCTTGCCGCAGGAGCTTTTCAATCTCCAGAGCCACTCGGGTCTGATGCACCAGACCGAGCCCGGCCATTTCTACGACAATCAGCCCCTGCCCCCGGGGCGTTCGCAGTTGAGCTTCTCCTTCAACCTCGACCCGCGCGAATTCGCCGACGCCTACATCCACCAGGCGATCTACCCCACCGACCGCCTAGCAGTCTTTCTCGACCCCCCCTCTATTGAGGTCGGAGCGCCCTTTGTCGACCAGGGCACGGTCGATTTGCACGGACGCCAATACCGGCAGGTCGCGCTGGCAAACCTGCAACCCGGCCAGCGGGTCGAAATCCCCTTGCCGCTGTCCCATTCGCTGCGCTGGTCGCTCAAGTGGGCGGCGCTGGCGGGCGTATTCGTCGCCCTTGGCGGGGCGGTGGCATTGAGCCGTGGACCCGCAAATGGCACGAGCGAGCCTCTGCCCCGAGAGCGGCAACAGGTCCTGGCAGACCTGGCCCGACTCGACGATGCGCATGCCGACCAACCCCGGGGCCAGGACTATCTCGAACAGCGCGCACAGCTGATGCGGGAGGCCATTGCGCTGACCCGGGCGCTGGAGGAGTGATGGGCGGGGACGACCCGATCGTCCTGGAGGGCGCCGCCAAGCACTTTGGCGCGCAGACCGCCCTGCACCCCACCGATCTCGTTATCACCCGGGGCCAGGCGGCATTGCTGGCGGGGGCCAATGGCGCGGGCAAAAGCACCTTGCTGCGGCTGGTGGCCGGCCTTTGTCGGCCTTCGCAGGGCGGGGTGCGAATTGGCGGTCGCGATCTCCAGCGCACGCCCGAGGCGCGGGCGGCAATCGGCCTGCTCTCGCACCAGACCCTGCTTTACGACGAGTTGACGGCGCGAGAAAACTTGCATTTCTTCGCCCGGCTCTACGGTCTGGACAACATCCTGGAACGGATCGACGCAGCATTGGTAGAGGTCGGTCTCAGCCAGCGGCAAGACCATCGCGTGGGGGTCTTCTCGCGCGGTATGAAGCAGCGACTAGCCCTCGCCCGCGCGACCCTGCACCGCCCTTCCGTCCTGCTGCTAGACGAGCCGTTCACCGGTCTCGACACCGGCGCCAGCACCGCCTTGCACCGGCTATTGCGCGAATTCCGCACAACGGGCGGCACCTACCTCCTGGTGACGCATCGCCTCGACGAGGCCGAGGGGTTGGTCGATCGCCTGCTGGTACTCGAGCGCGGGCGTCTGCAACTGGACGAGTCGCTCCAGGACGATCTCGACGCCGACGCATTGCGCGCGCGCTGTGCGCCCTATCTGGACGTTGCCCCATGAGCTTCTTGGGCCGCGCGCTGGCGATACTGCGCAAAGATCTCCAGGCCGAGTGGCGCACCAAAGAGCGCCTCAGTCCGATGGTTTTTTTTGTGCTCTTGGTATTGCTGGTGTTCAATTTCTCCTTCGAGTTGGGCGGAGCCGCTCTGCGCGAAATAGGGCCCGGTGTGCTGTGGTCAGCCTATGTCTTTGCCAGCTTGCTGGGTCTGGGCCGTTCCTTTGCTGACGAACGCGAAAACGACGCGCTCGACGCGCTGCTTTTAGCACCGGGAGATCGCGGTGCCGTCTATCTGGGCAAAATGCTGGGCAATTTGATTTTTCTGCTGGCGATCGAACTCCTGAGTTTGCCTTTTTTTATTCTCTTCTTTAACCTATCCCCGGGTTTCTTTCTAGTGCCCTTGCTGGGCATCTTTCTCCTGGGTTCGGCCTGTCTGGCATCGGTGGGAACGCTCTTTGCAGCGATGTCGAACAACATGCGCCTGCGCGAACTATTGCTGCCGCTATTGCTGCTGCCCATGATTTTGCCAGCGTTGATCTCCTGCATCGAGGCGACGGCACTGATACTGGCCAATGGCCGCTTCGAAAAACTCCTTCCGCACCTGCAAATGCTGGGAGTATACGCGGTCGTCTTCACGGTGCTTTCGCTAATGCTCTTCGAATACGCGATCGAGGAATAATGCGTTCAACTTCTTTTTCCTATCTGCTCTTCGCGACCATGCTCATCGCCCTGGGCGCGATCTTTCTCTGGGTACCCACCGAGCAGGAAATGGGGATCATCCAACGCATCTTCTATTTCCACGTACCTTCGGCGATCTGCGCCTTTATCGCTTTTTTTTTGGTCTTTGTCGGCAGCGTCCAATACCTCCGCACCCGCGAGGACAAGTGGGACCGCCTGGCGTTGTGCGCCGCCGAGTTGGGCGTGGTGTTCGGGTTGATCGTGCTCATCTCCGGACCCTTGTGGGCCAAACCCGTTTGGGGGGTCTACTGGCGGTGGGAACCACGGCTGACCTCGATGCTAATCACCTTTACCATCTACGCGGCCTACCTGATGGTGCGCGACTACGGAGCCCACTCGACTCAAGCACCCCGGCTGGGTGCCGTATTCGGCATTCTCGCCTTTGTCAACGTGCCCCTGGTCTATTATTCAGTAGATCTGTGGGCCGCCGATCAGCAATTGCACCCGCCGCGCAATGTAGAGCTTGCGCCGGCGATGCTCTACACCAAGTGGATCTGTTATGCGGCCTTCTTCCTCCTGCTTCTTCGCCTCCTGGCGCAGCGCATGGAACTGGCCCGTATCGAAACCGCCGTGGCGCGGCTGCGGCAAAAACTGAGCGATGAGGTATAGCGCTATGGACAACCTCCACTTTTTGTTCGCGGCCTTTGCCGCCGTGTGGATCGTGCTTTTCTCTTACCTGACGCGTCTGAACCGGCGCACCGGAGAACTGGGTCGGCAACTCGAAGAGCTTGAATTGAAGCTGCTGGAGCAAAAGGGCGATTCGCCCGATAGTTAAAGAGACAGAAGTTGGTTGACACCCGATCCAAAGCCATATTATATTTTTTCACGTGTCGGCAGGTAAACTCTCTCATCAAAATAGTACTGTACCGCTATGGTCCTGATGGAAGTC
>JAYYUU010000245.1:0-5680 GCA_036343835.1 Candidatus Latescibacterota bacterium
CGACGTATTGCAAAAGCAGGATATGGCCATCGCGCAGATCCCGGAGGTCGCGTTGGCGGTGGGCAAGCTGGGGCGGGCAGAGACGCCTTTGGATCCGGCGCCTATTTCGATGATCGAGACCATCGTCAATTATCGATCCGAGTATCTCGTCGATGGGGGTGGTCGGCGGCTGACCTTCGCCTATGACGGGGGTAGCGTGGATTTTTTTCGCGATGAGGCGGGTGAGCCGGTGCCGGCCCCGGATGGCGAATACTATGCGGTGCGGGGGCGCTATGCCCGCGATGGCGATGGGCAGCTGGTGCCCGACGACGACGGTCGGCCCTTCCGCCTGTGGCGCCCGGCGCTGGATCCGGCGCTCAATCCTGGGCGGGACGCCTGGCGGGGGGTGCAGTCGCCGGACGATATCTGGGTGGAGATCGCCGCGGCCGGTGAAATCCCTGGCTCGACCTCGGCACCGAGGCTGCAGCCGATCGCCGCGCGAATCGTCATGTTGCAGAGCGGGATGAGGGCACCGATGGGCATCAAGGTCAAGGGACCGAGCCTGGAGGCGATCGAAAAGGCCGGGTTGGCGCTGGAGCGGTTACTCAAGCAAATGCCCTCGGTCGAGCCCAACGCCGTCAACGCCGACCGCATCGTCGGCAAGCCCTATATGGAGATCCACATCGACCGTGAGGCCATCGCCCGCTACGGTATTGTGCTGCAAAAGGTGCAGGACGTGATCGAGGTCGCCATTGGCGGCAAGCGGATCACCACTACGGTAGAAGGTCGCGAGCGCTATGGGGTGCGGGTGCGCTATATGCGCGAGTTGCGCGATAGCGTCGAAGAGCTGGGGCGGATCCTAGTGCCGGCTCCCGACGGGGCGCAAATCCCGTTGGGCCAGTTGGCAGCGATCCGCTATGTGCGCGGCCCCCAGGTAATCAAGAGCGAGGATACCTTCTTAGTGGGCTATGTGCTCTTCGACAAGAAGCCGGGGTATGCCGAGGTCGATGTGATTGAGCAGTGCCGGGATTATCTGGAGGCCAAGAGGGCCAGCGGCGAACTGGCGCTGGAAACCGGCGTCAGCTATACCTTCGCCGGCAATTACGAGAATCAATTGCGGGCGCAGAAGAAACTCAAGGTGGTCTTGCCGCTGGCGCTTTTGGCGATTTTCTTGATCCTCTACTTCCAGTTTGGCCATGTCCCGACGACGCTGATGGTTTTTTCTGGGATCGCGGTGGCCTGGGCCGGTGGCTTCGCCATGCTCTGGCTTTACGGCCAGGGTTGGTTCCTGGACTTCTCCGTTTTCGATACTTCGCTGCGCGAGCTGTTCCAGATTCGCCCGTTAAACTTGAGCGTGGCGGTATGGGTGGGTTTTCTCGCGCTCTTCGGCATCGCCTCGGACAATGGGGTGATCGTGGCGACCTATTTGCGCCAGGTTTTCGCAGAGCAAAAGCCGGATTCTGTAGAGGCGATCCGCCGCGCCGCGCTCGCAGCGGGCGTGCGGCGGATCCGCCCCTGTCTGATGACGGCGGCAACGACGATTCTGGCGCTGATACCAGTGCTGACGGCGAGCGGTCGCGGTGCTGATATCATGGTGCCGATGGCCATTCCCACCTTTGGCGGGATGATCGCGGTGGTGCTGACGGTGCAGATCGTGCCGGTGCTTTACTGCGCCTTGGAGGAGTGGAAGTTGCGTTTGAATCCATCTAAGCACGGCGAGCAATCGCAGAATTAAAGAAGAATTCGATGAAAAAGGTGCTCGTATTGCTACTGGCTTTCGGCGTCTTGCTTTTGGGCGTTACGCTGCTGGCGGCGCACGAAGGCGAACAACGCGAGACGGTGACCGCAGCAGAGCAGGCCGAGGTCAAGCAAGGCGAACACGATGCACACGCCGGGCCCGGCGCGGAGGAGGTCGAGATCGACATCGAGACAGTCGTGGGTGAGGTAGTAGACATTACCTGCTACATGCGCCGCGACAGCCGCGACAGCTGCGAAAAACAACCTGGTCCTCTGCTCAAGTAATGCGAAACACTTCAAAGCCATTAGGGATTTGCAGCGAAAGGTCTTCCGGCCATAATTGGCATGGCGCACTCACCCGTGCATGCGCCGCCAGAGGGTGTCCAATACGGCGGCATTGCCCACCGCGTTCTGCGCCGGGATCAGCGGCTCGGTTTTGCCGGCGACAACCGCCGCGAGGTGGTCGGCTTCTAAGGCGAAGATGTGGCCGCCGTCTTCAATGGCGACGACCTCCTCGGGTTGCCCCTGGCGCCGCACGATAATCTCGGCGCGGTCGGCCGCCGGTTTCCACGGCGCCGGCACAAAGATGCTGCCCTCGGTGCCCAAAACTTCTGCCTGCGCGCTGCCCGCACCGCGGATACCCACGTCGAAGAGGGCTACTACCCCATTGGGAAAATGCAGGCTAGCGGCCAGCGTCTCGTCGACGCCCGTCTCTGCGCCCAGCGTCCACACTGCCGCGATATCGTCTGGCTCCGCGCCGGCGAGCATGCGGCTAAAATTGATGCAATAACAGCCTACATCGTAGAGCCCGCCGCCGCGCAAGCTGCGATCGATGCGCACGTTGTAGCCCTCGCCGAGGCCATAACAGAAACTGCTGCGCACGGTGCGCACCGTGCCGATTGCGCCGCCGGAGACCAGCTCTTGTAAACGCAGGGTCTGCGGATGGGTCCGGTACATGAATGCTTCTAGGAGCACGACCCCGGCCTTATCGGCTGCCGCGATCATCTCCTCGCATTCCTCCGACGTTATCCCCATCGGTTTTTCGCAGAGGATGTGTTTGCCCGCTTCGGCCGCGGCGAGTACCGGCGCGCAGTGTTGCGGATGCGGAGTGGCCACATAGACGGCGTCTACCTCCTCGTCGGCCAGCAGCGCCTCGTACGAGCCATACGCTCTGGCGAAGCCGTGTTGCGCGGCGAAGGCCTCCGCCTTTTCCTGGCTGCGACTGCCCACGGCGTGCTTTAGACCCAGTTCGGCGTATTGCAGGTTTTCGGCGAAGGTGCTCGCGATGCCCCCTGCGCCGATAATGCCCCAATTCAGCTGCTTTGCCATGGACTTTAGTCATCGTCCTCTCTCTCGCTGAGCAAGTCGCCGCGCTGCAGTCTTTCGGCGTTTTCGGTCGACCAGAGGATGTTTTTCATGACCTTCTGGGCGATGATATAGCGGGTCGCTGCCAAGAGATGGACTCTCTTTTCCTCCGGGTCGTCGCTGAGGTCGTAGTGCCTGAATGCCGCTTCGAGTACCTGGAACATATGCAGCTCGGCGTCTTCGCGGAGCATAATGTGGGCCAGGGCGTGGCGGAGCTTGGTGAGGTCGCGCCCTTCCTCGAGGTACTGGCTGACCAGGATTTCGGCCTCGGCGACTTTCTGGAAGTCGGCGAATTCGCCAAAGCGCGTGAGCATCGCGTCGTCGCTGTCGAAGTTTTCGTCGAGTTTCTGCCCGTGTTGGGGGATGCGGGCGGCGGGCATATTGAGCCAGCGCAGATAGGTCATAAAGACGGCGCCGTGGAAGATGGCGCGCAATAGTTCCTTGCTGGCGGCGTAGTCGAAGGTGCAATAGAGCGCGTGGCCATAGGAGTAGATATTGGCCACGTCGTGCCAGTCGCCCTCGTTTTTGAGATGGAAGCGCAGGGTGCGCACCGCGCCGGCATAGGTCATGGCGCGACAGAGCTGTTGGGGGGGCACGCCGGTGCGCAGGGCTTCTTCGACGCGGGCGAGAATGGGTACGAAGTTGTCGCCGAGCATCACCTGCGAAAATTCCGATACGTCGAGGGTGGCTTCGCTTTGTTGGTTTTCTTCCCAGATCTCGTCCAGGCGCGTGAAAATATCTTCGAGCACCGGCAGGCTATCGGCCCAGCGCGAGGTCTCCTCGTGGCGGGTGCGACTGACCAGGTCGACGACGATTGGCCGCAAAATTTCGTGGCCGCCGGACCATTCGACATAGTCGAGGGCCTCAAACATTTTGTTGGCGAAGTCGAGGGCGTGTCCGTCGCCGGTGAAGTAGAAATCGGTGGCGGCGGTGAAGACGAAGTCGGCTAAGGTTTCCTTGCCGCAGTCGCGGTCGTGCAGGGTGAGCAGAATCCGCTCGGCGGCGCCGTGGTGGCGCTGGTCGATAAAGGTGCGGAACCAGCGTTTGAAGGTGCCTACGTCCTGGTCGGATTCAGCGCGGGGGAAGGGGAAGCGCTGGCGGCGCGAGGAGCCGGAGGTGCGCATGGAGATCTGGGTCAGACCGTGGACCAAAAAGAGATTCTGGTCTTCCGCGGCGATATCGTCCCAGAGGTTGGCGGCCAGAGTCAGGATGGCGATGCCCGACGACCAGCCTTCGTTGGTCTTGTGTGCGCCATAGTAGAGGCCCTGTTGGATGATCTCCTGCGGGTTGGCGCCAGTCTGGCGCAGCGCGGCGACGGCCTTGGCGATGAGGAAGGCGCTGCGGTCCTTGAGACCCTGCTCGAGGGTGCGTTTGCCGCGAGCGACCAGCCGCAGCCGGGCTTCTTCTTTTTCGCCGGGCGAGATGCCGACCCACAGGTGGCCGTCGTCGCGGACTTCGACGGGGAAGGCCTTGAGATCGTCGCCGGAGGTCAGCAGACAGCCGCCGGTCTTGAGGTCGAATTCCCAGTGGTGCCAGTGGCAGATCAAGACGCCGTCGCGGACACTGCCCTGGGACATCGGGTAGCCCATGTGCGGACAGCGGTTGTCGACGGCCTGGAACTGGCCCTCGTAGAGAAATACGGCTAAATGGGTGCCCTCGACAGTAAAGGGCTTGCCCTCGCCTTCTTTAAAATCGCTGGCGGGGGCGAGCTGGTGGTAGACATAGGTTACCGGGTCGATATCGGGGGTGGAGAAATTCTCGAACTTGAACTGCTCGGCGTTTTTTTCTTCGAGACTCTGGGGGGTAGTGCTCATGGGGATCATCTCCTAGTAAATGACGGTGAAGGAGCCGTCGGGGAGGGCAACGGCGGCAGCGCTGCCCCAGACGGGGAGGGCATCTTTTAGACGGCCCTTGGTGGCTGCGGGCTCGCCAGTGGCGTCGAAGATCTGCCAGGCCAGCGCGCCGCCTTGATTCCAGCCGGTGCCCTCGGCCCAGACGAGCAAGGTCTCGCCGCGATGATTGGCGGCGAGTACGGGATGTTTGCGATTGGTGCCCTCGCCCGGAGGGGATAGGAGGGTATCGGGGTCGGCGAGGTGGGTCCAGTAGACCTGCCCCTCTTTTTCCCAGGTGGCGTGAATTTCTGCGGGGGTTTCGTGCAGTTGGGCGGTGCTCATCGGGCAGGCCGCCAGTTCCCACGGTTGGAGGGTGCGATGGGATGGGACCGGGTTGCCGGGAGTTTGGATCAACAGGGTCATGTCGCGGTGGATGCGCTGAGCGGCAGCGCGGTAGAGCAAGTAGAGTTGGCCGGTGTCGTCGGCCATCGCGCGCATCCCGCAGCAGCTGCAGACGCCGGTCTCCACGGGGCTGACGGGTGTTTCGGCGGCGAAGGTGCGGCCTTCGTCTTGCGAGCGGGCGGCCCAGACCCGGCGCTTTTCCTCGCCGTCGTTGCCCGCGTGCCAGGCGACATAAACATTGCCGAGCGGGTCGGCGGCGATCGAGCCACCGCCGTCGAGCTCATGGGCTACCTCGCTGATATTGCGCTGGGGCTCGAAGGCATGGCCCGCGTCGTCGAGTCGCGCGTAGTGCATGCCGACCGCAG
>JAYYUU010000246.1:0-10841 GCA_036343835.1 Candidatus Latescibacterota bacterium
CATCCACTGCGCGAATGCCGACATGGACGCCTTTGCCGAATATCAGGAGATGGTGGGGTGGGGTTTTGCCGGGCACGGGTCCGTCGCGGAGTTCGGGGTGGAAACGACGGAAGATTACGGCGATATCCTGCCGCGGCTGAGTCCGTCCTTTGCGATCACCGACGAATTCTATCTGCTCGAGCGGCAGACCGACGCCGAGTTGCGCGATTTTCAGCACGGGATGTGGCAGTTTGAGCGGCATTCGCTGGGCTATGTGCGCGATTATGGCGAGGGTCGGGTGCTCTACACCGCCCTCGGGCACGACGAGCGGGCGTTTGCCCATCCCGATTATCAGGATCTGTGCGCCAAGGCGCTGCGCTATGTCTGTGGTTTAAACGAAGAAAAGACCATCCGCATCGGACTATTGGGCTATGGTCCGGCCTTTAAGATGGGCAATCACCACTCGGAGCGGATCGCGGCGACCCAGGGCTTTGAACTGGTGGCGATTTGCGATCGGGATCCGGCGCGCTTGGCGGCGGCGAAGGAGGAACAGGGCGAGCATCTGACGACCTTTGCCGATGCGGAAGAAATGGCCCAGAGTGGAGAGCTCGATTTGGGAATCGTCATTTTGCCGCACGCCTTCCACGCCTGGGGCATCAAGACCTTGCTCGCCGCCGGCGTCAATGTGATTAGCGAGAAGCCCTTTGCGGTCAAAGTTGCAGATTGCGACGAGGTTATCGCCCTGGCCAAAGAGCAGGGGGTGATGCTGTCGATTTATCACAACCGGCACTGGGATCCGGATGTATTGACGCTATTGCACGTGATCGAGTCGGGTTTGCTCGGCGCGGTCTATTCGCTCGAGTGCCATATGGTGGGTTATCACCGTCCGGGGCAGGCCTGGCGGTCGCACAAGCCGATTTCGGGCGGGGCGCTCTACGATATGGGAGCGCATCAATTCGAAAAAGTTTTGCAGCTTTTGCCAAAGGTCGACCGCCGGGGCGAGCCGATAAATCGCCAGGCCAGCCTCTATGGACATTTTCTCAACGAGAAATGGCACGATACGACCAATGAAGATTATATCCGCGCCTATGCCCGCTTTGCTGGGGGCGTCGAGGCGCAGGTGGTGGTGTCGAGTATGTGTGCGGCGCCCAAGCCGCTGTGGACGGTGTTGGGGACCGAAGGGGCGGCGGTGGTGGAGAGTTGGCACAGCGGGGCAAAGGTGGTGTCGGTTGACGATGCGGGGGTAAAGCGGGAACTGGATGTGCCGGTAGTGGAAAAGCCGAATGGCTATTACAAGAATGTGGCGGATCACTTGCTATGTGGGTTGCCGTTGATTATTACGCCAGAGTGGGCAAAAGGGCCGATTCAGTTGATTGAGGGCTGTGAGACGGCGGGGAGGGAGGATCGGGTGGTGAAGGTGGAGTTTGATTTTTAGTACGGGGTGTCAACGTTGTGCTAAAATGGTCTTTTGCTCATATTGAACGGAATTTATCTCCATTGAAAGCTTGTACATAGCACGTGTATGGATAATGCTCAGGAAAATGGCGAACTCGTCGGCGAACCCCGCAGGGTTGGCTATGTCTGGCTCGTCTATCTACTGCTCTATGCGCTGGCCATTCCCTGGTATTGGCCCGCTGGCTATCGGGGGCCGCTGGTATTGGGCTTTCCGCTGTGGGTCGCGGTGTCACTGGGGGCAGTGGTGTTGCTGGCGATCTGGACGAGTTGGGTGATTCACCGCCATTGGATCGAGGCGGGGGAGCAAGACTGATGGGTGGTGGAATGGTCTTTGGTCCGGGGGCGCTTATCGCGGTGGGGCTGTATCTGGTCTCGATGATCGGCGTGGGGTGGTTTGCGCGTACGCGGCGTCAATCCAATAGCATGGCCGACTTCTATCTGGCGGGGCGGTCGCTGGGATTCGGCGTGCTCTTTTTAACCCTCTACGCAACCCAATACAGCGGCAATACGCTCTTTGGCTATACGGGCAAGACCTATCGCATCGGCTTTGAGTGGACCGCGTCGGTGCTATTTATGTTTTCGGTCATCGTCGGCTACTTGCTCTACGCGCCGCGATTGGTGGCGCTGGCGCGGCGGGAGGGCTTTATCACCCCGGGAGATTATATCGCCCACCGCTTTTCCTCGCCAGCGTTGACGCTATTGAGTACGGTCTTGATGATTTACGCCTTGTGCAATTACGCGCTGGCCCAAATCAAGGCGATGGGTGCCGCCGTCGAGGGGATCACCGCTTGTGCGGTGCCGGGGGCCTATGGGATAATCGGTCTGGCGGTGATCATGGTCGTCTACGAGACGCTGGGCGGGATGCGCTCGGTGGCGTGGACCGATGTCATACAGGGGGTGGTGCTCTTGCTCGGTTTTGGGATTCTGGCCTTGCTGATTCCGATGCAACTGGGCGGGGGTTTGGGCCATGTGGTCGAGCAGTTGAGCGAAATGGATCCGCCCAAGGTCCAGGTGCCTTCGCTGGAGGGAGTCAACAAGTGGATCAGCTATGTTTTTTTGCTGGGGTGCGGTGCGGCCATTTATCCCCAGGCCATCCAAAGGCTCTACTCCAGCCGCTCGGTCAAGGTCCTCAAGCGCTCGCTGGCGATTATGGCCTTTATGCCGCTGACGACGACTTTGGTGGCGCTGATTTGCGGGTTGACCGCGGCGGTGGTGCTACCCGATCTGGGCAAGGTCGAATCCGATCAGGTGCTGGCGCGGCTCTGTGCGATGGTGATGGGCGAGTCGACGCTGAGCTATTGGCTAGTGGTGGCGGTTTTTGCCGCCGCGTTGGCGGCGTTGATGTCGACGGCGGACTCGGCGCTCTTGTCGATCTCGTCGATGTTTACCAAGGATATTTACCAACCCTATTTACGGCCTCGGGCCGCAGAGGCCGAGCTGACGATGGTGGGCAAGGTCAGCTCGTGGATTATCGTCGTGTTGCTGGTGGTGGTGGCCATTGGCACCAAGGCGACCCTGGTCCGGTTGCTCGAGCTCAAATTTGAAGTGTTGATTCAGGTGGTGCCGTGTTTCTTTATGGGGCTCTACTGGCCGCGATTGACGGCGGGGACGGCGCTGGCGGGGATGATATGTGGATTGGTAGTGGCGTTGGGGCTGACCCTGATGGGCAAGCCGCTATTGTGGGGATTTCACGCCGGGGTGGTCGGGCTCTTCCTCAACGCGGCTGTCTGTGGTGTCGGGACGCTGCTCAAACCGGCTGAAACAACTTAAACTACGGGATAATAGTATGCGCGCAGCATCCAAGAAATTTCTCATCGACCTGCTCAGCGCCCCGGGTCCTTCGGGTTATGAGGGCCCGGTGCGGGCGGTGTGGAAGACCGCGGTAGAGCAATACGCCGAGCGGGTCGATGTAGATGTCCACGGCAATGCCGTCGGGGTCTACAATGGCGCGGGCAGCCCGCGGATCATGTTCGCCGGGCATATGGACGAGTTGGGCTTCCAGATCATCTATATCGACGACAAGGGCTATCTCTACTTCGATACCATCGGCGGTTTCGACATGCAGATCGTCCCCGGTCGCAAGGTCCGCATCCACACCGCCAAGGGAACGATCCTCGGGGTATTGGGTAAAAAGCCCATCCACCTGATGCAGGCCGCCGATCGCCGCAAAGTCCCCGACAAACACGATTTGTGGATCGATATTGGCGTCAAAGACTCAGACGAGGCGAAGAAATTGGTGGCCATCGGCGATCCGGTGACCTTCGATCCCAATTTCGAAGATTTGCGCAATGGGCTGGCGGTGTCGCGGGGTTTTGACAATAAGGCCGGGGCGTGGGTGGTGGCCGAGGCGCTCAGGCGGGTGAGTCGGGCGAAGAAGCAGTGCCGGGCCTCGATACACGCGGTGGCGACCGTGCAGGAGGAAGTGGGCTTGCGCGGGGCCCGGACCAGCGCCTATGGCGTCGATCCGCTGGTGGGCATCGCCGTCGACGTGACCTGGGCGATGGATCACCCCTCGGTCGACAAGCGCCAGGTCGGCGAGTGTTGCTTGGGCGGTGGGCCGGTGCTGACGCGGGGGGCCAATGTCAACCCGGTGGTTTTTGCGCGGCTTTTGCAAGTGGCCAAAAAGAGGAAAATCCCGCATCAAATCCAGGCCGAGCCCGGCGGCACCGGCACCGACGCCAATGCCATCCAACTGAGTCGGGCCGGCGTGGCGACTGGATTGCTCAGCGTGCCGCAGCGCTATATGCATACCCCGGTGGAGATCGTGGCCTTGGCGGATCTGGACAATACGGCGAAATTGCTGGCGGAATTCGCGCTGTCGATCGACAATAAGACGAGTTTTATACCCTGAGGAAATAGCGATGAAAATAACCTCCGTCGATATTTGGACCGTGGTGGTGCCGACCCTTCCCGGGCGGGTGCACAGCCCGGAGTGGGTGGCCGAGACCGGGTGGGATCAGGTGCCCAAACACATTCTGCACCTGAATACCGATAGCGAATTGGTGGGTTTGGGCGAAACGGGTCGCGGCGTGCCGATTGAGCAGGTCCGGGAAGGGGCGGGGTTATTGCTTGGCAAAGATCCGGAGGCGCTGGCTATACAGGATTTTTTCGCCACCCGCCACGACGGCGGCGAAGAATGGCCCGAGGTGGGCACCGGACCGGCATACGACGCCTATGAGATGGCGGTTTTCGATCTGGTGGGCAAGGCGCGCCAGGTGCCTGTACACGCCCTATTAGGCGGCGCGGTGCGCGATCGAGTCAGAGCCGATTATTGGATGGGGCACCAGACGCCCGAAGATGGCAAGCGGGCGGTTGAACGGGCGCTGGAGCACGGGTTTAAAGGCGTCAAAATCAAGTGCAAAATAGACGAGCCGATGGTCGAGCGGCTCGAGGCGATGCGCGAGGTGGGTGGGGTGGATTTCAAGGTTACGGTCGATCCCAACGAGCGCTTCCACACCGCTGCGCAGACCATCGAATTGGCGCAGCAGCTCGAGGTAGTGGGCAATGTCGAGGTCTTTGAAGATCCGATTCCCAAATCCGATCTGGAGGGCTATATTCAGATCCACGAGGCCGTCAATTTGCCCGTGGCGATGCACGTGGGCAGCGGGCCGGCGATTATCCGCGCGATCAAGGCGGAGGTAGTCGACTGCTTTAATTTGGGCGGCAGTATGATTGGCTTCCAGAAAAATGCGGCGACGGCCCTGGCGGCGGGTTTTCGTTGCTGGCACGGTTCGGGCAACGATCTCGGGATCGTCGATACGTCGTATGTACACGCGGCGGCGGCGGCCCCCAATTGCAGCATGGCTTCGGATTTTGTCGGTAGCTGGACCCGCGAGGACGATTTGATCGTCGAGCCGATTTCCTTTGTCGACGGCTATGTGCCGACGCCGATGCAACCCGGGTTGGGGTGCGCGCTGGACGAGGTCGCGCTGGCGCGTTATACGCAGGGGTATGAAAACGTCGCGCCATGACCTCAGTTGCCGTTTTTGCCCATCGCGGAGCTTCGGCTACACACCCGGAAAACACGGAGGCCGCCTTCAGCGAGGCACTGCGCTTGGGAGTGGAAGCCGTCGAACTGGATGTGCATTTGAGCGCCGATCGACAGATGGTCGTCATCCACGACGAGACCGTCGACCGAACCTCCGATGGCCACGGCGAAATTCGGCGCTTGTCGTTTGCAGAGATCGAGGAGTTGGACGCCGGAGGGTGGTTTGGGACGGAGTTTGCCGGCGTGCGCTTTCTGACCTTGGCCGCGGCGCTGGATTTGCTCGCCGGCGAGGTGCGGCTCAATGTCCACGTCAAGGTCGACGATCACGACCGCGAGATACTGGCGCCGATGGTGGCCCGCGAGTTGGCGCGCCGCGATCTTTTCGCCCGCGCCTTTATCGCCGCCGACCATCTGGCCCTGGCGCTGGTCAGGCGGGTGGACGCGCGGTTGGGGATTTGCAACTTGTCGGTCGAGCCCTATGGGAATTATATTTTGCGGTCGCGGGCGCTAGAATGTCGGATCTTGCAGCCGGGGAATGCTGCCACCGATGAGGCACTGGTGGTCGCGGCGCATGAACATGGTATGGAGGTCAATCCGTTTTACGCCGATGACGAAGAAGAAATGGAGCGTTTGATCGAATGCGGAGTCGATGGGATCCTGACCAACGACCCCGCCAAATTGCAAGTTGTGCTCACGCGCCGTCTGGGCGCCTGAAGAGCAAAACTCTCTAAGGAGAATGGTATCATGGACAGATGGTATACGAAAGCTACGACCTTGGCCCTGTGCGGAGTTTTCGCGCTGGCCGCATGCGGTGATGACGGCGATTCGAATCCGGCAGCGGCTGACGCAGAAGAGGCAGTGATCACCGAGGGGGTGATACAGATTATGGGCGTTCTGCTGCAGAGCTTCCAGACGGTTTTCTTACAGGTGTTGGTGCAGCCGGAGGGCACGCTACCTGGCCCGGGAGGCGGGTCGGTCGAGGTGTCTGGCAACGAGTGGGTCCTCAAGGACTATTCGCCTGATGGCGAGCTAAAACTTAATGGGGTATTGACTGTCACGATCGATCGCTCGACCCTGCCGCAGGTGCCGCCGTTTCCGGTCACCGGCCCGGTCGAGATCACCAGCATTACAACGACCTCCATGGCTCTGGACCTGTTGGTTACCCTGGGCGCTGACGGTAGTCTTTCCTCGACGGGAACAGTGACCATCAATGGGGTAGAATACGACGCCCGGACGCTCTTTGATGCCGTCAGTGCGGCGCAGGCCGCTGCCGCCGGAGCTGGCGGCTGAGTGTTATCGCGTGCGGCTGCCCGGCACCATCGCCGCGATCCTGGTCCTCTGCTCGGGATGTGATCACGGGCTGAAGTCGACGGCCCCGGCGCAGGAGGGCATCGCCGGCGAGGTGCGGTTTGTCGGGTCTTGGCCGGCGGAGGTGGCGCAGGTGGCGGTGGCGGTTTACCGCGAACCCCCTGCGTCCCTGGCCGATTTCTTCAATATCAATGGTTGGGATATCGAGGTCGCACTCGGTGTCGAGGCGTACGAATATTTCGTGCCCCTAGATGGGGCGGGGGTGTATCAATGGATCATCGTGGCCTGGCGCCGGGAAAACAGCTTCTGGGATTTCACCTCGCTTTGGGGCTTTTATCACCTGCCCGATGCCGGGCGGCCGGCATCGGTCGTAGTCGGGGCCGGGGAAATCGTCGCCGATATCGACATCGAGGTCGACTTCTCTGCATTGGACCGTGAGACGGCTACTGACAGTACTCTTTGCGAGCGCATTCTACCCGCTGAGTTCCTCGCCGAGCTCGGCGGCTGAACTGATCGTTCAGATCAGGGACGCCCGGGATCAGACGCCCTTGCCCGGGGCGACTCTGGTGGTATTGGGTACCGAGTTTGGGGGCCACGCCGACGCCGAGGGCCATTGCCGGGTCGAGGGGCTGCCCCCGGGCCGCTACGATCTGCAGTGCTCCCATATTGGCTATAGGTCGCATACCGTCCACGCCGTATCGACCTCAGCGCAAGGCCAGGTCATCGCGCTGGAGCCGAGTGCGGTCGAGGTCCCCGGGGTGGTGGTCTCCGCCGTGCGTCGTGCCCAGACCTTCGCCCAGGCGCCCATCAGCATTGCGGTAGCCGACGCCAGGCGCATCGCCGATCACAACACCTTCTCGCTGGTGGTGCCGCTGCGCTATGTCTCGGGTATTAGCCAGGTGGGCGATCAGCTCAATATCCGCGGGTCGAGTGGATTCAGTCGCGGCACGGGTAGCCGGATTCTGATGCTGGTCGATGGTTTCCCATTGTTGGCGGCGGATCTGGGCGATATCAAATGGGACGCGGTGCCCCTGCACCAGGTCGAGCGGGTCGAGGTGATTAAAGGGGCCGGATCGGCGCTGTACGGCACCGGTGCTTTGGGCGGGGTTATCAATGTGCTGACCCGCGATCCCGCGCGCAAACCCGGCACCCGGTTTCGCCTGCTCAGCGGGTTGTATAGCCCGCCGGCCCATCGCGGGTGGCGCTGGACCGAGGGGTCGATGCACTTGGCTGGTTTTGATCTGAGTCACAATCGGGTTATCGGCCGCACCGCTGTGGCGTTGAGCGGGGGGCACAATCGCGGCACCGGCTATCACCAAAATGGCGATGCCCGTCGCTATCACCTCTACGCCAAAGCGGTGCACCGCTTCTCGCCGACCAGCCACTGGCGGACGATGGTCAATTGGGCATTGGACGACCACGGGGTCTTCGTCCAGTGGCGCGACCGCAGCGAGCCGCTGGTCGTGCCCACAGGCGACGAAGCGGCCAACACCGCCTCGTGGAAATTGCATCTCAACTCCGAGTATTACAATCTGGTGCGCCGATATCTGGGCAAACCACTCACGTTGGCCTATTCGCGCCCCGTATTCAAAAACAACTCCGCCGCCGGCGGGTTGACCTCGAATGGGCATAAGCTATCGGGTGAGAGCCAGGTCGACTACGTGGGTTGGCGCGATTGGGATTGGACCCTGGGGCTGGCTGCGACCTCCGATCTGGTGCGCTCGCCCGGCGATTTTCTCGGGTCGCGCGATCTGTTGACGGTGGCGGGTTATGCCCAGGGGGTGTATGCCGTCAATCCGGTCGCCGAGTTGACGACCGGGCTGCGTTACGACTGGAATCGGCGGGGTGGTGCCGGTGTCGAGGGGAGCGGAGTGTGCGCGTCGGTGCGGCCTGCCCCGGGCAAAAGGGCGGGGGAATTTAGTCCACAATTAGGTTTTTCGTACCGGCCGCAGGAGACCACCGCAATCAGGGCTTCGGCCGGTCGCGGCTTTCGCGCACCCTCGGTATCAGAGGTTTTTATCCAGGCCCTGGTCTCAGGGCTCCAGGTCTGCCCCAATCCCGAATTGGGTCCGGAGCGCGCGTGGTCGTATGAAGTCGGGCTCAAACAGCAGGTCGGGGGAAGGTTGGCGCTGGATGGGGCTATTTTTTGGAATGAATATCGCGGGTTGATCGAGGGGCGGCCGGATATTCAGGTCGGAGGGGCTGTGCCCGTCGCGCGTTTTCAAAATCTGTCGCGGGCCCGGGTCCGGGGTTTTGAAGGGGAGGCGCTGGCCGCTTTGCCACTGGGTTTAGGTGGTCGGGCGGCCTATACCTTTGTCGATGGAGTGGAATTTCTCGCCGCCGACGAAGTCTTGCCGCCCTATTGTCACGGCGACTACCAACTCGGCGGCGAAGCACCGCTGCCCTATCGGTCGCGGCACGCTTTCAACCTCGGCCTTCGGGGCGGGGTCGGGACAACCGAGGGCAAGGTGGACTTCCAGCATCTCGGCCGTTTCGCGCGGGTGTCCGGCCTATTCCCCGAGTGTGGTCGCGACCAGGTGCCAATTTATCTGCTCAACGCGCAGTTGAGCCGGCGAGTGGGAAAGGTTGGGATCAAGCTGCGGGTGGACAATATGCTGCAGTATCACTACGCGACGATCGAGCGGAAAATACGCCCGCTGCGTCGCTTTTCCCTGAGCGTGGACGGTGAGCTTTAAGAACGAATACGCCATGGGTTTAGCCCAGTGGCACTCGGGTCTCGAGCAGGGGCGCTTCGACCGCGAGTTCGGGCGGATATACGGGGTAGACCAGGTCGATAACTGGCGGGCTAATTATCTCGAGGCCCTGGCGCACTTCGCCGCGCATTATGGCGATGGGGGCGAACTGGTCATCGCCCGGTGCCCCGGGCAGATGAACGCGATGGGGATGCACGTCGATTACGGGGGGGTGCCCTCGCTGCGATTGGCGGTGCGTGGTGCCGATACGCTGGTGGTGGCGCGCAAAGCAGTGGAGAGCAAACGGGTGCGGCTCGCCAGTCTATTGCGTTGTCCGGGCGAGGAGGAGGATCGCTTTGCGCCGATCGAGTTCGATCTGGAGGAGATATTGCCGGCTGAGCGCATCGACGAGCGGCAGGCCTTGATGGACTATGCCGGTCGGGTTTGCCAGGAGCGCCTGGAGCAAACGGGCAGCGCCCTGGCCGACGACTGGTCGGTGCTGGTGGTGGGGCAATTGGCGTATGTGGAGAGCTACTTCCGCGACCGCGTGGCGCTGGGCGGGTTTGACGGCTTGGTGTGGAGTAGCGTATCGCCCAGTGGGGGGATGAGTTCTTCCTCGGCGTTGGTGGTGGCGACGGCGCTGGCGGCGATGGGGACGCACGGGCTAGAGCCGCGCCGCGATATGCCCGAGGAGGATCTGGTCGACGGTTTGGGCACCTCGGAGTGGATACGCGGCACGCGGGTCGGGACCGCCGATCACGGGGGCATGGTGTTGGGAAGGGCGGGCAAGTTGGTCAGCGTCGGGGTCTTTCCCGCCCAGGCGGTAGGTGAGGCGGTATTGCCCGATGCATACGCGGCGGTGGTCCTCGACAGCGGTATCGCGCGCGAATACGACGAGGCGGTCAAGGAAGAGACCGTCATCGCCTATCCGCTCGGTGCATTTATCGCTCGGGAACTGATCTTGCCACAACTCGCCGCAGGGCCGGGTTGCTCTGGTTTGGTCGACGATTTTAATGAGCGCATCCACTATATTCGCGACTTGACGACCGAGAATCTGGGGCTGTCGCTGCCGGAAATGTATCGGGTGCTGGCCCAGTTGCCGCCGCAGACCAATCTGGCCGAGTTGCAGGCGCGGGCTGAAGAGGCCGGGGTCGGGGATCGCTTTGACGAAATGTACCAGCGGGAAGTGGCGGGAAGATTCCAGCTGCTCGCCGCCGACACGCCCTTGTTTATCCGCCGCCGTTGTGCCTATGGATTGGCCGAACAGGATCGGGTCGCCGGGATGATCGAATATCTCAATGCCGGGGATATGGTCACTGCGCTGGAGTTGATTCGCATCTCGCACGCCGGCGATTTGGACCGCGAAGTCGAGGACGAAGTGCTGGCGCAACTAGCCGACGGGGCAGAGCGCGGCGAGC
>JAYYUU010000247.1:0-5038 GCA_036343835.1 Candidatus Latescibacterota bacterium
GGGCGCAGTCAATATTGCCTATCAAACCCTCCGAAAATCCGAGATGACGGGACATCAGCTGCCACAGCCTCTCCCTGTCGAGCGGATCTTCACCGATCAGCAACGGCTTGACGAGATCATCGATCTGGTCTTGCCGGGGCGTGTGAAAATAACCGGGCCAACCTTGCTCCGAGTAGCCTTCCTGCCCGTCGTCGGTGGCGATGCGCAGGCAGGAATGAGGCACTTCCCGCTCTGGTCCAGGCTCTCCGTAGCCCCACCTGGTCCGGCTCCCACTATTGACGATCGTGAAAGAGATGAGTTCTATGTCAGTGATTTTCATGCTAGTCCCCTTGGATGCACTGTTTTATTTTTCAATTTCTTTTCCTATTTTGTTCCGGCAAAGCCAGTTGCAGAAGTTATAAAAAGGGGTTTCGATGCAAAATAGTGAATTTCCGTTCAAATTCGTCGTGATCGGCGAAGAGAATGTCGCACTCGAATGCGATAATTGAAAATAGCCTATGCCGAAATATCGAGTCGTCATAGTCGGCGCGGCCGGAACCTGGGGCCGCTTCTTCACCCGCGCCTATGCCGAAAACCCCGCCTGCGAGATCGTCGGGCTGGTCGACCGCGCAAAACACCGGCGCGATATTATCGCTGCACGCTTCGGCGTGGGACAGGTCTATGACAATCTCGAAGACTTGCTGGCGGTAACAGTCCCCGATATCGCTTCGGTCGTAGTGCCGGTAAGCCAGAACTACCCCTGTATCAGTGCGTGCGCCGAAGCCGGAGTGCGGGTCGTCTGCTGCGAAAAGCCGATTTCGCACGAATTGCACGAGGCCGACGAAATTCTCCGAATCTGCCGCGAGCGGGGCACCCTGCTCGGCTGCTCGCAGGGAGGCTGGGCGACGCCGTATATGCCCGAGGTAGTCGAGTGGGTACAGGAGGGCCACATCGGCCGATTGACGGCGGCGGCGATCCCGGGCGGGCTACCGACTGAGGTTTCGGGCGGCGGTTGCGTGCAGCTGGCCAGTTTGCGCATCCTCACCGGGATGGACGTGGAGTGGGTGGAGGGCTACACCCTGCCGGCAGTGCCGGGCTATGTGGCTGAAGGCACAGCCCCGGAGGAGTCGGACGTACCGGCCTACGGGCGGCTGGGCTTGCGCGGCGGAATCGTCTGCGAGGTCGCCCGTCCCGAGCCGGATGCGCGGATGCCGACCTTCGTCTCGGCCGAAGGCGAGAACGGACGGGTGTTTTGCGCACGGCCCGAGCCGGTGCTGATTCAGGGCCGGGACACTGTTGCGACCCCCGTATTCCCCGATTTTTTGAGGCAGCCAGCGCCCAATTACTTCGCTTATGCGATCGAGCGGCTGCTCCGGGCGCACGAGAGCGGCACAGAGCCCCTGAGCAGCGGCGACGATTATCGCCATTCGCTCGAGGTGGCCATCGCACTAGTGCGGTCAGCGTGCAATGAGCACGAGCGGATCGAGCTGCCCTTTGCCGACCGCTCGCTAAAATTGTATCCGCACCCCTATCGCCTCAAAGGCGGCGATCTGGCCGGGTGGCAGAGCATCGGCTACGACGGGCCGCCGGCGATGGATTTTTGACGTCTTATAAGGCGGGCGAATGGGAAGTCAGCGATAGAACATCGACATTTTTGAATAAGGCGAATCGTCTTGCGATTGTTCTTGCCCCTCGATGGCACAGCGCTTATCATGAGGGCAAAGAGGGTGTTGCGACAAAGGCAGTATAGACAACTAGACCGTCTATTTTTTCGGGGTAGCCTCCTATTGAAAAGGATGGGCCTTGATGAAACCCAAACACCTGCCCTACGCGGTTGTGGCGTTCGCTACGGCCGCTTCGCTCCATGCCGATGAATTGCGCTTCGACAACGCCGCCCAGTGGCTTGAGTGGACCCTGCCCCTGGGGATCGTCGAAGTGACGCCCCAGGGGGTCGTCCGCCCTCTATCGGTCCGCAAGAACATCAATGCCGCACTCGACGCCCCAGCCCACGGCGGCGGCATCCGCAATGTCGGATCCAACCGCGGCACCGCAGCCCGGGTCTTCGACGGCGACCCTACAACTGGCTGGCAGCCCGCCGCGGGTGACCTCGCAGAGACGGGCTGGATCGAGTTAGACCTGGGCCGCGGCGTGCCAGCCAGCCTCGTCAGCCTGGTCTTCGACGGCGGCGCACCCCCTTTCGAGATTTTCAATCTGCTGCTGTCCACCGGGCAACAGTTCATCGACATAGCCGATGTCCCGGTCCCCGGTACCTTAAGCTACCGCATCGTCGAGCGCTTCGGCGACAACAACGCCCACCGCGTCGACTTCAATATTCCCGCAAAACCCCCGACACCGGTCCAGTTTTTGCGTCTCGAAGCGCTCAAAACCGCGCCCGAGGCGCGGCTGGTCGAAATCGAAGTGCAAGCCCTTGGAGACAACCTGGTCTCGGACTTGCCCGAGAGGAGCGGGGCCGTCGAGATCATCATCGGCACCGGCGGCACGGATTTCGTCGAAGCGACGCTGACCAATGCCCTGCTGCTGATCGACGGCCGGATCAACACCTGGTGGCGCAGCGGCCGGGTCCCGCGCGCCTCCAACGATGTCTGGGCCTGGATCACCCTAGACCTGGGCGCCGTCTACTGGGTTGACCAGTTGCACCACATCGGCCATATCGATCGCGGGCGGCATTTCAATATGAACTTCCACGAGATGATGACCTCGGACGGCTCGCGGGCCGCCGACGGCTCGCTGCGCTGGACCAAACACTTTTCCGGCGTCCTTCCGAACAGCATCCGGCACCAGGGCATGGTCGCGCACCAATTCGCCCCCATCCCCACGCGCTTCCTGCGCATCCTCTTCAAGACCTGGGACGCCAATTGTAGCACCGCATCCAGCACCAGCGCGCCCGGTTGCTACTCCAGTGGCCACACTGCGGAGATCATGGTCTTCAGCGAGGGTTTTCCACGCGAGGTGCGCTTCGATTCCCCCATCCTCGATCTCGGGGGCCGGAAAAATATCAACGCCCTCCGCTGGGGCGCCGATGTTCCCCCCGGCACCCGGCTCGAGCTGCGCAGCCGCTCGGGCAACGAACTAGATCAGCTTTTCACCTTCTACGACAAGAATCTCAAAGAAGTCACCGAAAAGAGATGGAACAAGCTCATTCCTTCTTTCCGCGGCCCCATCGATACGACCAGCTCGCCCGGCGCCGACTGGAGTTCCTGGAGCAATATCTATGCGGTCCCCGGCCAGACCTTCCTCTCGCCCTCGCACCGGCGGTACGCCCAACTCGACGCACGTCTGGTGAGCGACTCACCCCTGCGAGCACCCGCCCTGGACTGGGTGAGCCTAGGCTTCACCGATCCCATCGCCGAACAAGTCGCTGCCGAGATCTACCCCTTCGAGGTCGAGCCGGGCGCCGCGGTGACCTTTTCCTATTGGCTGCGCGCCCCAGCCACGCGCGAAGGCTTTGACCGGCTGGCCATAGAGGCTTCCACGCCCTTGCGCTTTATCGACCTCCGTCTCGATGGCGCAATGGTCGAGGTCCAGGCGCAAGAGGACAGTACCGGCTTCGGCGTACAGTTACCCCGCCGGGTGCAGAGCGGCGAAACGGTGGAAGTGCGCTTTGAGGCCGCCGCTTTCCTGCAGGCTACGCGCTTCGACCTCTTTCTCGAAGACAGCCAGCTGGGCACGGACGTGCGCCAGCGTGTCGAAGCAGGTGACGCCAACCCGCTGGTTGAAAGCAGCACCAATATCGCCGGATTGCCCCTAGACCGCTCCCTCTTCGCCCATCTCTCCGTACACCCCAGCGCGCTCACCCCCAATGGCGACGGCATAGGGGACCGCCTCGTCGTCACCCTGGACCTGATCAACGTGCTGGAGCACAGACTGCTGAAACTGGAGCTTTTCGACCTGGCCGGCCGCCGGGTGCGCCAGATCTCGGCACAAGCGCTGGCCGGCGCCCAGGAACTCGTTTGGGACGGGCGAGACCCATCGGGCGACCTGGTGCCACCCGGCCACTACTTTCTACGGCTCAGATTGGAAAGCGATGCCCACAGCGAGAGCGTCAGCCGAATGGTATCCATCATCTATTGAAAGTAGCGATCTCGACGTGCTTCTAATCCTCCACCCTTAATTTCCTCCCCGCAGGCTGGATCTGTCTGGCGCACTGAATAAGGAATATTCGATGCTGAATAGTGAATTTTCGTTCAAAGTCGTCGAAATCGGCGCTGAACGGATCGCTCTTGAAGACAACGCAGGGAAAACGAACGTCGTAGAGCTCAATAACATGATAGACGGTTGGTCGTTTATGCAGACGGTCGAAGTCGATGGTGAGGCTGTGGCGGTCTTTGAAAGCCACGGTGACAGCGACGGCTGGATAATCTACACCGGCACGGATAGAATCATGGCGAAATTCCCAAAGACACTCGAACCCCTTCGGGTGCCGGAAGAAACCTGCTATCTGGGCAGAACCTTGCAGGAGGTCATGGAAGTCGATGAGGATCTGCTCGGTAATGAGATCTTAGCTAAAATCCAAGACCCCACCTATGACCTGGTCTCCTCTTGCCTGCCGCCGTTGCAGAGGCTCGGCCAGATGAACGTGGCCTCCTTCGTCGGCACCAGGCAATGCGCAGACAAGCCCGCCATCCTCGATAATGTATTTTCATCAATCTGCAATTTCGGGGCCGTCACCCCCGAGTTGCGGCGCGCTGACCGGGGAGAAATCAGGCCGCCGCGCGATATATATCAGGGCCTGGTAGGTGGCTGGCTCCCCATTCTCTATTACGAGGTCGAAGGATGGGAATTCACTATTTTCGCGGACCCTGAGCCTACCACGCAGTGGATTCAACCCGTCTGGTATCGGCTCGCAAAAATTCGCGCAGCCGGCATGCTGGAAACACACTACTGCGACACCTATGCACCGCTGCCGCCGCGCAGTCAACCCGATCCCAAAGAATTCTACACCAAACTGCTGGAGGTTTCCCGCGAGTGGCATGCCGTGCTCGAGCCCTCGATGAAGATTGAAGTTCCCGACAGGTGGATCTCGGACATGTGCAAACAC
>JAYYUU010000248.1:0-7298 GCA_036343835.1 Candidatus Latescibacterota bacterium
CGGCAGCGGCGTTTTCATATCCAAGGAATTTCTTAGGTGAAAAAACCTGGGTAGGCGATGGTTGGTACTGCCGACATACTGGCTATTCTCGGCGCCGACAATAGTGCAACTCGTTCGTAGATGATGGTAGCCCCACATGCATTACTAAACATACCTGCCCCCGCCATCCGCTTGGATGCGACGACGATTTTGCTTATGTTGTCGTCAAACTAAAGGAGATTTCAATGTCCGGTGACCAACACAAAACAGAAGATCAACAGGCAGCTACGAAGATAGATAAAGGAGGCCTTAAAGTTCTGTTTTGGATTTTTGTAACTGGGTTGTTTGTCCTTGCCGGTTGCTTCGAATTTCTCGTGGGTTTTAGAGAGCATTTTGAACTCTCGGGCAAGCCAGAAAATGGGCTCCATTTAGTGAGACACGACAACGGGCACCCGTTGCTGGAAGGCAATTATAAGAATGGACAAAAAGTCGGTAAATTCACAATGTGGCACGCAAATGGTATGGTGAAAAAGACCACATATTATGAAGATGGTGAAAAAGAAGGCACTTCATTTTACTATCTCAAAAATGGCGCTCTTTTTGATTCCACAACGTACGTCGCGGGAAATATTCATGGATTGCATCATCAGGTAACCGTTCACATCTTTCAGAGATGCCTATAATACATTGTCTTTAAATAATTTAGAGAGTTAACCTTTGAATCTGATGTGCACCTTTTTGGCAAAAACGGCGATAACATCGAGCTGTTGTAGGCAGAGCTTGTATATCTACAGCCATTTACCACAACATGTGGAAATTTGAGCCCGTGAACGGGTACTGATAAATAAGCGGTTATGAGCTTTTCCGTTACTTCTTGTCGAACGAAGGATCATCGTATTCAGGAGGTTGTAATAGAAGATTATTCTACCTATCCGCAAGGACCTTGTGTGCTGGTGCTCCAGAAGGGTCGCAATGGTCAACCTATCCATATTGTCTGGGGCATACCGAAAGAAGCGTCTTCTCCGGCGGTACTGGTTACGGGCTATCGACCTGATCCGACTCGATGGAGTGACGACTTTACGAAAAGGATAATACAATGAAGAAAGTGCGTACGAAGTTGGTGCATGAAGGAGATTATGCAGCTGAAGTTGATGTTGAAATTATCGATGCAGACGAGGGATGGGCTCCATATCTGTCCTTAGATGATGCCTACAAGTTAGATGACGTGCGAGAGGCGCTGCGAGCAGGAGATCTTCAAAAAGCCCAAAGAATTGCTCGTGTTTTTCGATTAACACCTGTTTAATCTTGATGATGTGATTGCCGCAGGAGCATTAACTTCCTCGTCTGCACTTTTTCGCCCGCCCGTTCGAACCAGATGTCGACAAAGCCGTCGTTGTCGTAATCGCCGACAGAATATGCGCCGGGCAAACCGGACGGGAAACTGCGTTCGACGAAATTGCCACTACCGTCATTGAGGAAAAGCAGAACTGTGGGAATGGATGTCAGCAAATCGAGATCGCCGTCGTTGTCGATGTCCATCAAATGGGCAAAGATGATATTATGAGCAGCTGTTATCCCGAGGCCGACTCCTTTTTCCAGGGATTGCTCTCACGCCGACCACATATTCCACCCCTCGCGCTCCCACGCCGGCAGCAACACAAACGGATCGAGCGTCTCCTCCAGCCGCGCGCTCAACAACTCGTGATGCCGGCCAATCTCCTCGGCCCACGCTGGATCACCAACCAAATTCTGCATTTCGTAGGGGTCGCTCTCCAGATCGAAGAATTCCCACGGTTCAGCGCCGTTTTTATCGCCCTTCACCGTGTATTTGAAGCGATTGCTGCGGAAGCCACGCCAGACCGCATCGTAGAAGGGGGGGCTTTGGCGCAACTCGGCGACGAATTCGAGCAACACGCCGTCGCGGTCGAGTTGGACGACCTCGCCCTGGATCAGCGGCGTGAGATCGGTGCCGGGTAGGTTGTTTTGCGGCGTTAAACCGGCTAAGCCTAAGAAAGTGGGGAAGAGGTCTTCGGTGCTGGTGGGATCTTTAAAGCGGGTGCCGGCGCGCCCCGGATGGCGGGGGTCGTAGACGATTAGCGGCGTGCCGACCGATTCTTCATAAGGCCACTGTTTGCCGCGGAGACCGTGGGCACCGGCTAATTCGCCGTGGTCGGAGAGGAAGACGAGGACGGTGTCGGCGGCGAGGTTTTGCTCGGCTAAGAAGGCGCGCAGGCAGCCCACATTCGCGTCGAGGTTTTCGACCATCGCGTTGTAGCGCTGGCGATTGAGGATGAATTGGGCGCGTTGGTCGGCGTCTTTGGCGGAAAAGTTGGGCGGCAGGGCAATTTCTCGCGACTCCCAAGCGGTCTGTAATTCTTCAGGTGCTTCGAAGGGATCGTGCGGTGGTTCGACGGAGATGACCATGCAGAATGGCTTCTCTTGGTTGCGTCCCTCCCTGAGATAATTCATCCCAATATCAAAAAGCCCATCCGTTTGATAGCCCTCGATTGGGATCGGCGTCGGGTCGTCGTCCTCGAAGTAACAGGTGTCAAACGGTCCATTCCGCAGCTCGAAGCCAAACCACTTCTGCCAGCGTCCCTGGTATGGACGCCTGACCGGGCAGCGATTGGTTTGCACCGCCGAGCCCATGCGTCCGTGCCCGCCGTCGAGATGCCACTTGCCGATGTAGATCGTCTCGTAGTCGGCGTCGTTGAATTCATCCGCTAAGGTGCGTTCAGCGGGCGACATTCGCCACTCAATGCCGGGCACCAGGCGGGTGTGGGCGTATTCGCCGGTCATCATGGTGAAGCGGAAGGGCACGCAGATCGGATAGGTGGAGCAGGCCTGGTCGAAAGCGACGCCGTCCCGGGCCAGTTGGGTGGTATGCGGGGTGCGGGCGTCGGGGTCGCCGTAGCAGGCGAGGGCCTGGCGGCGCAGTTGGTCGGAGAGGACGACGAGGATATTGGGGCGCATGGTTTATCCTGAGGGTTGGGGGTATTCGTTGCCGCAGGCTGCCGCGTCCTGCATCAGCGCGTTGATTGCAGCGCGTTGCGTGATTGCCTCCATTGGGCGATAGGGCTTTAAAATAGGGGACGGTCGTACGGGTGCACAATATTGGTGGCGGCTTGACCGAGCCTATGGGCAAGGTATATTGGAATAGTCACCTGAAGAAAGGATCGTTATGCCCTCTTTTGATATCGTCAATGAAGTCGACCTCCAGGAGGTTGGCAATGCCGTCAACAACACCAAGAAGGAAGTATCGGCGCGCTACGACTTTCGCGATAGCAAGACCCAGATCGAATTCAACCGCAAGGAAAAGATCATCTCATTGCAGACTATGGACGAGATGAAGATGCAGGCCTTGCGCGATGTGATGATCAGCCATTTCGTGCGGCGCAAGGTAGACCCCAAGTGTCTGGATTTTGGCGAGATTGAGGGGACGTCGCAGGGGCAGGTGAAGCGGATGGTGCAGTTGCAGGAGGGGATCGAGCGCGAGATTGCGCAGAAGATCGTCAAGTTGATCAAGGGAATGAGGATCAAGGTGCAGCCGGCGATTCAGGATGTGCAGGTGCGGGTGACGGGGAAGAAGGTGGATGATTTGCAGGCGGTGATCGCGGTGATGAAGAAGGAGGAGTTGGAGATTCCGTTGCAATTTGTGAATATGAAGCAGTAATAGTGCGTACGGGCTGCCTCAGGGTATCCCTTCGCTCATTCTCGCCCGCGATGTAGAGGGTTTTTTCGTCGGGGCTGAAGGCCAGGCCATTGGGGCGTTCGCAGTCGGCGACGAGCAGGGTCATCGTGCCGTCGGGGTCGACGCGGTAGACGCCGTTGTGGGGTTTTGCAGGGCATTGTTTCCCAGAGCGTCGGGTGCGCTGGCGAGACCATGGTATAAGCGTTCAGTCCATGTCGTGCACATCGCCCTGGCGGTCGGGTGTGCCGGTAGCTGTCCAGGGCATGGGCATGGTTGGCGGTTGTGCGTGGTGGTCGCCGCGCGGGGGTTTGGGGGCGGTTCTGAATTCCGCGATCATCGCAGCCAGTTGCTTTGCTGCCTCTGCTACCGCCTGCCCGCCCTTTTCCGCCGTGGCCAGGCTCGCCTGCCCCAATACTCCAGTATCCGAATAGCTCGCGGTCCACGATACGGGCGTGCCCGGCCCCGCCGAGAACAGATCTACCCAGCGAAAGTTGGACGGTTCTTTTACGTTGAAGGCGATATCGCCGTCTTTGATCTTATCGCGCCGGACGTGGTCGCCGTCGAGATACATGTACACGGAGGTTTCGAGCTCGCCGGCGTGGGCGCAGCCGCCGGGGATGCGGCTCTCGCGCCAGTTGGGTAGGAAGTCGGGGTCGACGCTTAGGAATTGCCACCACCAGGTGGCGATGCACTCGGCGTCGGTCTCGAGGTTGACGCGTCGGCCGACGAGGTCGAGGTTGGGCGCGTTGGAGCCGTGGCCGTTGAGGAGGATTATCTTTTTGAAGCCGTGGTAGGCGAGGCTTTTGCCGACGTCGAGGACGTAGTTGATGAAGTGTTCCCAGTGGATGTTGATGGTGCCGGGGAAGTCCATGACGTGGGCGGTGTAGCCGTGGATTAAGGGGGGCATGACGAGGAGTTGGGCGGGGAGCTGGCGGGCGGCGGTGTGGGCGATGCCGGTGGGGCAGATTACGTCGACGTCGAGTGGGAGGTGGGGGCCGTGTTGTTCAATGGAGCCGACGGGGACGAGGACTGCTTTTTGGGCGGTGATGGAATCGTTGATTTCGGGCCAGGTTAGTTTTTCGTAACGCCATTGTTCGGCCATGAGGTGTTCTCCGTTAGGTGTGTGGACAGGCTCTTTGAGGATAGCCCCTTCGCTCATGCGCTAGCATCGCTTCGCGATGCGCGGTCTTCGACGCTCGCCGACCATCCCTGGTCGGCTCCGAGGGCTACTCTCCTACGCTGCCACCCTGCGGTTCCGGGGGACAAGCACGCCGCTCACGGGGCTATCCTCAAAGAGCCCTCCGGTAATGTGACGGTCAACGTTAAAAGCTGTCTGGAATCCCTAGAAGCGGTTTCACAACTCCACTTTGGCGTTTAGTTCGGCTGTGGTGATGGTGGTCGTCTTCGAGATCGGCCATTTTGGCGTTTAGTTCGGCTGCGGTGATGAGCCCCTGCGCCAGCGCCAGTTGCGCTAGGGCTTCAAGCCAGCGCTCGTAATAGGTGGAGTCGATCCCTGCGCGTTCGGCGGCGGCAACCTGGGCAGCCAGACCCTCGCTGAAGTTGCGCCAGGCGTAGGTGCCGCCCTCGTTGAGGGCGATGGCTATCCCAAACGCCCGGGCTTCCCAGGGGGTCGCGAATACCAGCTCGCCATTGGTGCGGGGCAGGGCGAGTTCCTCGGGCATGTTGGCGACCTTGCGGTCGACGGAATCGCTCATTGGATCATTCGGGCGCCTTGGCCCGCCCCACGCCGATCATCGAATCGCGCGTCACCAGCGCGGACAGTTCCTCCTCCGCCAATTCCTCGGTGCTCTTTGGGCGCTCGGGCAGGACCATATAGCGAATATCGGAATTGCTGTCCCAGACCCGGACTTCGACCGACTCCGGCAGGTCGAGGCCGAATTCGCCCAGGACGACCCGCGGTTCGCGGACGACGCGGGAGCGGTAGGCGTAGGATTTGTACCAGCTAGGCGGGAGTCCGAGCACGGCCCAGGGATAGCAGGAACAGAGGGTGCACACGACGACATTGTGGACCTCGGGCGCGTTCGCGACGACGACCAGTTCGGCTCCCTGGCGCTCGGTAAACCCCAACTCGGCGATCGCCGCGCGGCCGTCGGCGAGCAGGCGTTGTCGATACTCCGGATCGACCCAGGCGTGGGCTACTACCTGCGCGCCCTTCATGGGGCCGATATCCTCTTCGTAGCTCTTGACGACCTCGTCGATGGCGGCGGAGGTGATCAAGCCCTTTTCGACTAGCAGGGCTTCCAAGGCCTTGGTTTTTGCAGCGGGGTCGTTGTGCGGGTGTTCGTGCATAATATTTCCTCTCCATCCTAAGCGGGGACCCGCTCCAGATAGGACTCCCACATATCCATCAATACGCAACTATTGGGCTCGGCGGACTCCCCCCAGACTTCGCCGCCGGCGAATCGCACGGCGTAGACGGGTTGCGGGCCCACGGTGTCGTCGAGGGGCTCGGCATCCTGGAAGCCCTGCGGGCGATAGACCTGCACGACTTCGCCGACTTTGCCGCGGATATAGCGGGGCAGCCGCGTGTGGCCCCGCGGGTGGACCTGTCGCGCCCGGACCCGGTCGCCGACGGCGAAGGTGGGCGATGGAACTGGTGGTGTGGCCGCTGGTCGTTCGGCGGCCACCGGTTTTTCGCCGCTCTGCGCCTGGGGAATCTCGGCCTCGGGATGCTCGCTATAATAGGCCAGCGTAGCGTCGAACTCTTCCCGGGTGATGGCGCCGGCCGCGATGCATCCCTCGATCCGCGCGTGGAGCCACTTCTCGTAGTAGCTGGAGCGCAGATACTCCGCCGGATCTAGTTGTTCGATGGCGTTGCGCATGCCGCCGGGTATGTGGACGGGCGTCAGGCGGGCCATACCCAAGACGCGCCCTTCCCATTCACCGTGGAAAAGAGCTTCGTCGTCTTCGATTTCTAGCGGGCCAAATCCGTGCATCCCGCCCATGTCGTGCACGCCGTCCATAGTAGACCTTTCAAACTGTATTTTTCCCAGAAAATCTAATCGTTCTTCCCCCGGCGTCAAAGCATCTAGAGCGAACTCGGCGACGCCTGGTAGAATTTATAGGTCTTCAGGCGTCGTTGCCGACTTTGCCCAGCGCCTTTAACGCAAAAGCCCATTCCAACGCCGTATCTTGCAAGTGCTCGAAGCGCCCCGAAGCGCCCCCGTGCCCGGCGCCCATTTTCATATCCATTAGCAATAGGCGGTCGTTGGTCCGCACCGCCCGGAGTTTGGCGATCCACTTGGTCGGCTCCCAGTAGGTGACGCGCGGGTCGTTTAAGCCACCGGTGATCAGCAGATGGGGGTAGGCGGTCGCCACGGTGTTGTCGTAGGGCGAATAGGATTTGATATAGTCGTAAAATTCGGGCTCGTTGGGATTGCCCCACTCATTGTATTCGACCGTGGTCAAGGGCAGCGTGTCGTCGAGCATGGTATTTAGGGCGTCGACGAAGGGCACCTGGGCGATCACCGCGTGGAAGAGATCTGGTCGCATATTGATCACCGCCCCCATCAGCAGCCCGCCGGCGCTGCCGCCGCGGGCGATCAGGCGGTCTGAGCGCGTGTAGTCTTTGGCGATCAGGTGGTCGGCGCAATCGATAAAGTCGGTG
>JAYYUU010000249.1:0-11572 GCA_036343835.1 Candidatus Latescibacterota bacterium
GAATCTGGCCAAGATCCTGCTGCCCGGCCAGCCTTTGGTCCAGGCGATCTTTTCGGCGGAAGCCCCGATGCAGACCTTTGCGACTGCCGAGCAGAAGTCGCTTGTCGATCAGATCTACGAATTTATCGCACTGGGCTTCGAGCATATCTTTTTGGGCTACGACCACATCATGTTCCTGCTGGCGCTGATCGTGGTGGGGGGGCGGCTGCTCAACCTGGTCAAGATCGTCTCCGCCTTCACCGTTGCTCACAGCATCACCCTGTGCCTGGCGGCCCTCGAGATCGTCAGCTTGCCGCCCAAGTTGGTCGAGGCCGGCATCGCCCTGAGCATCGCCTATGTCGCGATGGAGAATTTCTGGCTCAAACGCACCGATTATCGCTGGATGCTGACCTTTGCCTTCGGTTTGGTGCACGGCTTTGGCTTCGCCAATGTGCTGCGCGACCTGGGGCTGCCGACCCGGGGTCTTATCGCCTGGTTATTCTCTTTTAATATCGGGGTCGAAATCGGCCAGGTGCTCATCGTCGCGATGGTCTTCCCACTGATTGCCTGGCTCAATCGACAGGCCTACCAGCGCACGGTGGTTCTGGTGGTGTCGGCCGTCATTGGTCTCTTCGGGTTGGGTTGGTTTGTCGAGCGGGTCTTTGAATTGGAGTATATGCCGATATGATCTTGTTGCCGGCAGTTGCGTTAGTGTGCGGTGCGGTTGCGGCCTTTGCCGCCCCGATTCCCCCCGAAACATTTTCGGACATAATTTTCGCTCCGCCGCTCGAAGATGGCTACCAGACGGGAGAGGCGATGCTCGTCGCGGGACAGGTCGCAGACGAAACTCTGGCCGACGGCCAATTCCTGCTGCAGTTTTCTCCCGCAGACGGCGGCGACCCAGTGCAGGTTTTCGTCAATTTGACGGGGATCTCATTCCGCCACTATCACATATTCGGCCACGCCCAGATCGGCATCTACGAACTGGATCTCTTTCTGGGGGGGCCTGGTGCGGATCAGTTGAGTTATGTGGGTACATTTGAGAATTTTGCCGTCGATCAGGGCAGCGGTTCCATCGCGCTGCCCGCGGATTTTTTCCCCGGTGTGGTCCTGGCGGCCCCCCTGTCGACCGAATTCAGCACCCGTACGGGCGTCTCGTTGACTGGTCAGATCCTGGACCTGTCCAAGGCCAATGGCCAGATTCTCTTCAACTTCGTCCACGTCGACAGCGGCGACGAAATCCCGGTGTTTATCCCACTCGACGGCCTGAATTTTCGCAGGGGCTATCTCTTCCCGCAGGGGGCCGCTGGCGCTTACGATCTGGAGATCTATTTGGGCGGCGCAGACGATGCTGGGTTGGGTTTTGTCGGCCGTTTTTCCGTGGTCATAATCGCCGATGGAACACCCGCTGCAGTACCGATAGACTTTTTCACCGGCGTGCTCTTTGACCAAGCGCTGGCTGTCGCCTGGCCCGTGCGGCGCGATTTGGTTTTGCGGGGCGGTGTCGCTGCGGGTATTGCCTCGCTGCGCTTTGATGTGACGACCACCGTGCGCGAGTTCTTTTTAACGGTGCCGGTCGAGGATGGGCGTTTCGCCTTAAATGTACGGCTGGATGCCAGCGAGTTGGGACCCCTTAATCTGCAGGTTGTGCGCGAGATGGCCGATGGACTGCTCGTGGGCAGCGGTTCCTTCGATTTTGCGGCCGTCGCGCCGCCCCCGGCACCCATCCTATCGCTCGGTGCGCTGTCGCTGGGGCTATTGCCCGATGGAGAGCAAGGCCTGTCTCTCGCCAATCTGGGGGCTGCAGCGCTTGCGACCTTGCGCTTTGAGGTCGAGGGTCCTTTCAGCCTGGTCTCGACCCCGCAGAATCTCGGTTTGGGTGGCCGGGATGAGGTTGTAATTCGCTACGATGGTGCGGGGGGTGATCACGGTGCGTTGCTGGTTTATAGCGATGATCCACAACGACCTGTCCAGCGGGTGGCCTTAAACGGTTTGAATACCGGCGCAATGCCGCGGGTCTTTCTCCAGCGCAGCGCCGATGGCAATGGTTTTATCGATCTCGAACTCGACCTGGGGCGACAGGACTACGCGCTGGTGCTCTATGCCGGAGAGGTTGCCGCGCTGGGGACCGGTATGCGCTACCCTTATGCGCTAGGTGGGCCGCTGCCTGCCGCGTGTCGCGGAGCAACGTTGGAGCAAGAGAGTTTTGCGATGGCATTGCGCCAGCGGGAAAGGGTGCACGCCGAGCGCTGGCGCCACTATCGGGGCATCCTCGCCAAAAGGACCGTCGGTATCCGCCAGGTCGGGGAGCGGCGGGAGTTTATTTTTGCGGAGGATGGCGCCGTGCCCCGACAGCGAATAGGGTCCACGCTAGTGGCGGTTTCCGCACGGGCTCTGGGCTGGTTGCAGGATGATCTGCGGAGCCACGAAGACAATATTGGGGCGGAGGAGATCGCCGCGATGATCGAACGATTCAGCGCGGAGGACTACGAGCGCACGATCGCGGCCTTCGGTCGGCCTTCGGATGTGGATGCGGATGGGCGCATCTCCTTTCTCTTTACCCATCTCGTCGACGACCTGGAGAATGTCGCGGGTTTCTACTCCTCTTCCTCGGTCTTGCCCGAGGATATTGGCGGCGATGGCAATCGGACGGATCTGCTCTTTATTTCGCCGACGCAGCCGCGCGCTAATTATCGCCCCTTGCTGGTGCACGAATTTCAACATCTGATCAATTTCAACGAGCACGTCCTAGTCCGCAGAGGCGATGCGGAGGTTTCCTGGCTCAACGAAGGGCTGTCGCATCTCGCCGAGGATCTGGTTGCCAGTTATGCCAGTTCGGGGAATGGGGGCAATATTGCCGAGTTCCTGCGCGAGCCGGAGGCGGTGAGTCTGGAGCCCGAAGCCGCCGATGATGCCCAGCACCGCGGCGCGGGCTATCTCTTCGTGCGGAGTCTCGTAGATCGGATGGGTCCCGGGGTGTTGTTGCGGCTGGTGGGTAGCGGCCTGGCAGATCGGGCCAATATCGAAGCGGCGACGGGTGAGGGTTTGGCCGAATTGTTGGCGGCGTGGGGGACGCAGCTCTACGTGTCTGGGTTGGGGTTGAGCGACCATCCGCGCTTCAACTTCAGCTCGGGGCTTCTGCGCGCGGGGGATGGTCGCGGTTTTGCCCTGCCCGGGGAACGCGCATACGAGCAAGGGGGACCGGGGCTTGCCGGGACGGTGCCCTTTCGCGGCTTGGTCTTTGTCCGGGTCCGCGGGACGGAACGCCAGCGACTTGAAATTGCCACTGACCCCCAGGGACAGGTGGGGGTCGTCGCGATTCCCCTCGCACGGGATTTTGCCACCCGGGCGCGAGTGCCATCAGACTATGTGCCGGGTCTGCGTTTTGACGAGTTGGTGCCGGCTGAATTGATTGTGGGTCGCACATACGAAATACGCGGCGAGTTCGTCGACGGGGCGATTGGGGATCTGGCTCTGGGTTTTGTCGGGACGGATACTCTCGACTTTTTCGCCGAAACCTCCGGGTCCTCGTTCACCGCGACGATAGAGTTGACCAAGGCCGGGGAGTATGGCCTGAATTTCTTTACCGGACCGGGTGGGGGTGAGTTGCTCGATTTTGCGGCTGAATTTGGTCCGATCTGGGTGCGCGACCGACCTGAACCCACGGCGGTCGCCGACGCAATGGATGGATTGCCCGGCGATTTTAGCCTGGGGCGCATCTATCCCAATCCATTCAATGCGAGGGCCGTATTGCCCCTGGTGGTTCCCGAAATCGGCGGTGAGGTAGCGATCGATATTTTTAACGCCCTAGGGCAACGGGTGCGGAGACTACACAGGGGGAGTTTGCCGGCAGGTGCGGTGAGATTGGTTTGGGATGGTCGCGGCGACGGTGGGCGCGCTTTGGCTTCCGGGCTCTATATCTTGCGGGTGCAGGCGCCTGGATTCGCCGCGGTGCGGCGGACGGTGCTATTGCGCTAGACCTCCCCCAAGCGCTTAGCCAAGAAAAATGACCACCTACAAACAAAACAGCCGGATGGGGTTGAGTTGTGGCAACTACTCCTTTGCTGCCATCGCGTCAGTTTCCGTCTGGTGCTGGTAAATTTGGCGCACCAATTCGCGCTCGCGTTCGGGAGGGAGTTCGCAGAAGCGGAGCTGGAGATTGGTCGAGGCATCCTGTGCCGAGCCCTGCATCACTGCGCAGTGCAGATTGCCCAGCAGAAAGGGTTGGTTACAGGCGGAGTCGATGCGCAATAGGCAGCCGGTGGCCACGGGTTGGTCGACGAGGGTGCTCAGGCCTCCGGCGCTGAGATTGAGGACCTGGCCAGTTATGGTTTGCCCCGCCAACTCGTGCGGGCCTTCTTCATCTTCTTCTCCTTCTTCAACCCGTCCAGCGACGTGAAAGGTGATATCGAATTGGATATCGAGCCGATAAAAGTCCCGCTGTTGCAAGCGCTCGATTGAATCGTCGTGGTGCAGCGTCGCAATCAGCGAGCTGGAGTCCATCGTCAGGATCTCACTGCTAAAGCGGTATTCGGTGTCTTCTTTGCGCCAGATGCGGGCGGTGAATAGGTCGCCCCTCTCCAGTGCGTCGAAACGCGCATAGTCTTTCCTGAATAGCGGCGCTACCGTCAACCCCCTTTCATCGCGTCCCACCAGTATCCACGGGTAGAAGGTTTCCGCCTCTTCGTGCCAGGCCATGATGGTCAACCCGGTTGCGAATTGTCTGGTGGTGCGCAGCGGTTGGTCGGGGGGGAGGCGGTCGAAACCGAGCGCCGTGCGGATAGAACTGATGTCATCGAGTTCTATTTCATCTGGGGTGTCGATCACCTCGGCGGCGCGGCGACCGACGATGCGATCGAAGGCGTAGGTCGAATTGAGGAGGAGGAGCGGGTCGTTCATGCGGTGTTGCCAGGCCAGTTGCACCAGGTAGAGGATTTGCGATTGGGCAAGCCCTTTTTCCACGCCGAGTTTGCCAAAGCGGGTTTGTAGTTTTAGCCGCTGCTTCCTTTTGCGCCAGAAGTATAGTGCGACTAAGCTGAGGATGCCGATACAGAGCACGATAAAGAACAGCAGGACGATTCCGGTCGGTTCTTCGGTCCTGGGGCGGAGAAAGGGCAATGCGGCGCGCAGGCGATCTTCTTGCATGGGCAGAAAAATAGCTTCAGGCGGGAAAAATAACCAGCAAAAAGCAAGCAGGTCTTCCAACTTATGCGGTTGGAATATTGGTCAGCGAGTCGGCGACCTTATTGCTCGCGAGCTGTGGCCGGCGAATATCGGCGCGACCCAGATCAACCAGGTGGTGCAGAATCTGATTATCAACGCCGACCAGGCCATGCCGAGGGAGGGCTGATCAATATAGCCCTGAAAAACGCAGTGGTCGAATTAGGCGATGGATCGCCGCTCGATCCAGGGCACTATGTGCGCTGCAGCATTGCCGATAATGGACCCGGCATTGGCGAGGAAGATCTCCATCGCATTTTCGATCCGTATTTCGCCACGGGAGAATTGGGGCAGGCCATCCTGCGGGTGCTGAAGTAATAGCGGCTAATTATCCGAAAACGAGCCGTCCTCGGGATGGCGTCGCATACCGCGCTGTCGCCATTCGCCGCGATGGGTAAAGGCCTCTAGGCCCTCCGGGTCGATTTCCACGCCCAGCCCCGGTCCCTGGGGCAATTCCACAAATCCAGCCTTCATTTGCAGCGGCTCGGTGAAAAAGCCCTCGCCGCCCCCACCGCCGTATTCCATGATCAGGAAATTGGGGGTGCCCGCCATCGCGTGCATTGAGGCGACCACGCCCAGGGGGTCGGCGGCGTTGTGGGGGGCGATGGTGATTTCGTGGATTTCGGCGAGGGCGGCGATTTTCTTCGTTTCGAGAATCCCACCGCAATGGCGAATATCGGGTTGGAGGATGGCGGCGGCTTTGCGCTCGCATATTTCGCGAAAGCCCCAGCGGGTGGCGCAGCGCTCGCCGGTGGCGATGGGGATGGGGGTGGAACGAGCCAATTCCAGCAGCGGGCCGATATTGTCGGTGGAACGGGTGGGCTCCTCGACGAAGAGCGGTCTTATGGGCTCGAGTTCGCGCAGGAGTATTTTGGCCAGAGCCGGACTAGCCGCTCGATGGAAGTCGAGGGCGATATCTATCTGGGGTCCAACGGCTTCGCGGATGGCTGTAATCCGCTCTATGATCTGGTCGATACCCGCTGGCGATTCGATATTGCGCACGGCGTGGGGAAAGGGGCCGGTTTTGATTGCGGTAAAGCCCTGCTCCACGCGTTGTCGGGCGCTGGCGGCGGCTCGTGCGGGGGTGTCGCCTCCCGCCGACCCGTAGACCCGGATTCGTTCGCGTACCGATCCCCCCAGGAGTTTCCAAATGGGCAGTCCTGTACTTTTGCCCAGAATATCCAGGCAGGCCATTTCGATCCCACTGAGCGCCGCGAGTAGAATCGGCATCTGGCGCGAATAGCTAGAGCGGTAGAGCGTTTGCCAGTGATCTTCAATTTGCAGGGGATCGCGCCCGATTAGATACTCGGCCATGTCCAGGATCGCCCGCTCCACCGTGCGCCCGTGCTCGTAGTTCATCGGCGCACCAAGCCCTACGAGCCCCTCGTCGGTGTGGACCTGGAGCAGCAGGCCGCGACTGCTGAGCGGGGTGATATTGAAGTGGCTGATTTTCACGTATTTACTCCTTTAGCCACTCTTTGACCCGCGGGTGGTCCAGAACCTCTGGATTGAGGATGTGTTCGGGGGTGCAGCCCTCGATCGCGGCGGTGACCTGTTCGATGCCCTTGCCGTCGAGGCGCATGGTCGATTCGACGGTGATGCCGGCATTGTGATTGGTGCAGATGATTCGCGGGTGGCCCTTGTGGATGACCCGGGTGTCGTTGACCGGATCGTCGACGACGTAGTAATAGAGTTTTTCTTCGTTGATGGCCCGATTGACATCGGCGTCGTTGACGAGATTGCCCCGCGAGGGGTTGATCAGCGAGGCGTGGGGCTGCATCAGGCTGAGCAGGTCGTAGTCGACGATGGTCTCGTCGCCGGAGACGTGGAGCGAAACCGTGTCGCATTGGCGGAAGAGCGCTGCTGGCGAGTCGGCGACTTGGGCGCCGTATTGGGCGGCGATATCGGCGATATCGGGACGGGTATCGTAGAGGATCAGGCGGCCGTGTTCGCCCAGTAGGGGCACGGCGCGCTGGGCGACCTCCTGGCCGATGCGGCCACAGCCATAGAGCCCCAGGGTGGTGTATTGGGCCTCAAAGGTGCGAATAATCGAGAAATCCCCCTGGTGTGAGAGGTGGTTGAGCGTATAGACCCGTTTGAGGGTGGCCATCCACTGGGCGATGGCGTATTCGGCGACAGCGTCCATATGGACCGGCGTCACAGTGATGATCACGCCATGGCGCGTGGCGCCCGGGACATTGACCTTGTCAAAGCCGACACCCCAGCGGGCGACGATGCGCAAGTCGGTGGCCGCCGCGTAAAATTCATCCGTATAGAGCGAAGAACTGGCGATGGAGGCGATGAGCTCGGGGGCGTGTTCGGGCGTGAGGACGGCGGGTTCGTCGACGAGTTCGCCCATCGTGCGGAGGTGGGCGAGACCTGCTTCCCGTTCTTTGGAGGCGTAATCATCGTTGGAAAACGCTGCCGTTAACATGATTTTAGGCATGGTTATTCCCTTCTGCTACAATAAGTTAAGATAATTCAGTTGCGAGTGGTATTGAATCTATCGCTCCCGGGCGCATAACGCATAGCGCCGCCGCTTGTATCGCGCGGGTCATGGCGTCCTGGGGTGTCATCTCGGCGGTTAATCCCTGGAGAAAGTAGCCGATAAACGTATCGCCAGCGCCCGTGGTGTCCACCGTCTGGACCCGGGGTGCGGGCTGATGGAATTCCGCTTCTGGAGCGCGATAGTGCGCTCCGTCTGCTCCCAGCGTGAGTACGATCTGGGCTTGGGGGCAGATTTGGCCCAGTGCGTCGAGCAACCGATCCTGAGAGGATGCGCCAGCAAGTCCGACTGCTTCGCTTTCGTTGACGACGAGCAGGTCTATCGCTGCGAGGGGATAATCGAGGACTTCCTCGCCAAAGGGCGCGGGGTTTAAACAGATGCTCAGTCCTCGTTTCTCCGCTTCGTTGATGATATAGGTAGTCTCGTTTATCTCATTCTGTAAGAGTAATATATCTCCCTTGTTGAATTGGGATAGAGTCGAGTCGATTGTCCGGCGTTGTAGCTGGGTATTGGCCCCTGGAAAGAGGACGATGCTATTTTGCCCCTCGTCATCGACCTGGATGATGGCGTGGCCGGTGGGAATTTTCCCGACGAGAGTGTGCTGCATGTCCACGCCCAGGGCGGCCAATTTATCGATCAGCCACTGGCCCTCCTCACCGACCTGGCCGGCGTGATAGACGGCGGCTCCCGCGCGGGCGAGCGCTGCCGACTGATTTGCGCCCTTGCCACCGGCGAAGACCTGGTGTGCCGAACTGGCGATGGTTTCCCCCGGGCGGACGATGTGGTCGACCTGGTAGACGAGGTCGATATTGAGCGAGCCAAAGTTGATAATTTCCATTTGATAATATCGTTAGTATATTCTGCAGCAATAAGTTGTATCTATGAAGCTGCTTCCTGGTAGGCCTTTTGCGCCGCGGCTTCCAAAAAGCGCAGGTCGTTATTGATATCGATTAGTTGAAAGCCCTCGGCGATGCGTTGTTTGGCCGCCGCCGTATCTTTGACGGGTATGCCGCAGGGTTTGCCCGCTCTCTCGCAGCCCTCGCGAAAGGCCTGTAAGGCCGCCTCGTGGTCGGGGTGACCGGCTTCGACCCCCATGGACATCGCCAGATCACCCGGCCCTAAGAAGCCGATATCGACGCCTTCGACGCGGGCGATGGCCTCGGCGTTTTCGATGCCCTCCATATCTTCGATCTGCGGAATGAGCAGAACGGCGTCGTCAAAGCTTTTGCGGTAGTCGGGCGAGATGGTGACGCAGCGGCCGGTGCCTACCGAGCGTTGGCCGCGCGGGGGGTAGCGCATGGCCTGGGCGATTTTTTCGGCCTGTGCGGGAGTGCTGACATGGGGAAAAACCAACCCCCAGGCACCTGCGTCGAGCAGCCGAGCGGCGGTGACGGGGTCGTGGTCCCAGGCGCGGGCCATGGGGATGGCGCCCCGTGCTTCGATGGCGCGGAAGGTGTGGGCGATATGGCCGAGGTCAAAGGGCGAGTGTTCGGCATCGACGACCAGCCATTCGAAACCGGCGGCCGCCATAACTTCGGCCGCCAGTGGCGAGGCCAGATTGAGCCAGGAGCCGATGGAGGGCTGGTTTGCGGCGAGTTGGTCTTTGATGGGGTTTTGCATGGTATTCCTTTCTGGTAGGATCGATAGAACAGCCGGGTAATATAGTGCTTTGGCCTGCGGGGATAAAGCGGGAGGGGGTTGCAAAAACGATTTGACCCGCAGCGAGATCACCGCCGACCCTGCTTCTTTGCGCTAGGGTGTGTCGATCACCGATAAATGTATGGGTTGGGAGACGACAGAGCGGCTATTGCGCGCCGCCCACGGCAAGCTCGGTAAGCATCTGGCGGGAGTGGCTTGAGTCAGTTGGCGGCGATGAGCTGGTCGACCTCGTCCTTGAGCACCACCAGTACCTCGTCGTAGGGGAATTGCCCGAGCAGTTCGGGGCCGCGTTTGAGGTTGACGAAGTTGGGCGCGCACCACAGCCCAAGGTCGGCGTCATCGGTTTCGCCCGGGCCGTTGACCCGGCAGCCCATGATCGCGATGGTGATCTGGTGCCGCCGGGCGTAGGCGGTGACTTCGCGGACTTTGTGCGCTAGGTCGATAAAGGCTTCGTTTTCGACCCGCGAGCAGGAGGGGCAGGAGATAATATTGAGACCGCCGGAGAGCACTTTGGGGACCGAGCGGAAGCGTCCCGATTGGATATCGTCGAGGATCTGGCGCCCGACGGCAATCTCCTCACCCTTGTCGTCGAAAGGCAGGGTCAGCGAGACGCGGATTGTGTCGCCGATTCCGGCGCTGATGAGCTGTTCGAAGGCGATGCGGGTTTTGATGATGCCGTCGGGGGGCATCCCCGCCTCGGTGACGCCCAGATGCAGCGGGACGTCGGGGCGGTCTTTGGCGAAGCGGGTATTGGCCGCGATGACTTTGTCGGGATCGGAGTCCTTGAGCGAGACGCAGTAGCGGGTAAATCCCAGCTCGTCGAGCATCTGACAGTGTTCGAAGGCCGAGGCAATCATCGGCGAGATCGAGTCGTCTTGGGGGAAGAGGCCGATTTTGTCGGGGTCTACCGAACCGCAATTGACCCCCACCCGCAGGGCGCAGTCGTGTTTTTCCGCTTCAGCGGCGATCAGGGCGACCTTGGCGAGGATGGGCTTGTCTTTTTCGTGGTGGTTGAGGTGGCCGGGGTTGTAGCGAATTTTTTGCACGTGCGGCGCCACGCTGCTGACCAGCCGATAATTCTCTTGCAGGTCCACCGAGAGCGGCACGGTAGCCAGCGGGGCGATTTCGGCCAGGGCCTCTACGTCTTTTTTGCTATCGACGGCAATGCGGATTATATCGGCCCCTGCCGCTGCTAAGAGCTCCACCTGGCGAGTGGTGGCTTTAAGATCCTGGGTGCGGGTAGCGGCCATGCTCTGGACGGCGATGGGGTAGCCGGCGCCGATGGTGGTCGTGCCGATATGGACCTGGCGGGTGGGATTGCGTTTGATCGAACTCATAATTCCTTTGCATCGATTGGTTTAAGACAAAATAAGAGCGGGGCACTATCTGTCAAAGGATAGAGTCCCTTTTTATTAATTATGCAGACAAATGTGGTACTTCCGTGATCTTTACCCCGGCACATATACAAATGGAAATCTTAGTGACAGGAGCGGGCGGTTTTGTTGGGGGGGATCTCTGTCGGGGTCTGGTCGCAGACGGTGATGAGGTTGTGGCGATGTGGCATCGCAACGAGCAAAGATTGAAGGCCTTATCCGGGCTGGCGGATTTAACCGGGGTCCAGGGGGATATTCGCAATCCAACGCTGGTTGCGGATTTGTGCGGTGGAGTGGATGCCGTTTGCCATCTGGCGGTATTGCCTCCGGGCGCGCCCGGAGCGGCAGAGACCAATATCCAGGGCACGCAGAATGTGGTCGACGGATGTTGCCGGACCGATGTCGAGCACCTGGTCTATGCATCTTCTATGAGTGTCTACGATTTTTTATCCCCTCAATATCTACCCGTTGATGAAGCCCATCCCTGTCAGCCCCTGTAGGATTACGGTCGAGAAAAACTACAGGGCGAGGCGTTGTGTATGCAAGCTTGCCGGACCGGGGAACTGCGCGTCTGTGCCATTGTTATGCTTCAGATGGAATGCGAATTTCTTCCCATTTGAGTTAGTTATATTTTCAGCTCAAAGTTAGGAGGATCTCATGTCAGCCCACCGAAAACAATATACGCCTCAACAGAAGGTGTCGATACTCCGCTGCCATCTTGTGGATGGCGTGGCCGTATCCGACCTGTGTGATGAATACGACCTTCATCCCACCCAGCTCTATCGATGGCAGAAAGCTTTTTTCGAGAATGGGGCCGCCGCCTTTGCGACCCAAC
>JAYYUU010000250.1:0-6654 GCA_036343835.1 Candidatus Latescibacterota bacterium
ACTGCGGAAGAAGTCGATGCTCTTCTGGTAAATGGGGACGGTATTGTCCTCCTTCACGATCATCTCCAACGCGTTGTAACCCAGGTCCTCGCAAGCCTCGACGCACTCGGCGCAACCCTTGCACTTGGTCGGATCGACAAAGATCCCGAACTTGCCCGGCGCGTCGCCCTTTTTCTGCGGCGCGTCGTAAAATTTCTTGGTGGTGGCGAACTGCGCTTCCATAAAGGAGGCCTCGGCCGGATTTTCGATCTCCTGCAAGCCCTTCTCCAGGTTCTCATCCTCGATCACCTTGGCCAATATTGCGGTGTCGGGGCATTCGGTCACACAGGTCATACAGCCGACGCAACTCTCGTGCTTGAACACCGGGATTTCGGGCGCGATATAGCTGAAGTCGCGGTAGGCCCCGGTGCCGGCTGGGATGACGCTGCGGGCCAGATCGTCGGCGGCATCGAGATCGTCGTCGTGCCCCTCGTTGTAGCCGGCGACAACGCGCTCGAAAAAGTCCGCCACGTCGAGAACCTGTGGCGTGTCCGATTTGCCGTCTATGGACTTGCTCATCTGATCAACTGAGGTCGTGTCGGTGGAGATGCCCATGGTATGCTCCTTGGTTATTCGGGAAAGCTCGGCATAAAGAGTTCGATTTTGGCGTTGGGATCGAACATGGGGTTGTTGAGATCCTGGGCGATGACTTCGGCGGGCACCTCGAAGATGCCCTCGTAACCGCGCTGCACGGCCTGGAGATTGGCCTGGACTACCTTTTCACCGCGTTTGCCGAAGTATTTGCGCAGCGCCTTTTCGACCCCTTCCATGATTTCGTCATCGCTCAGCCCGGCCTCCTCGCCATAGGGCACGACCTTGAGGAAAATGCCCAGCAGGACGATGCCCTGCATCCGCACCTCCAGGTCGGCGGAGGGGGCTACATCGCGGGCGATGCTGGCCGCATCCAGGGCCACGACGCGGATCTGGTCGCGGCGAATCTGCTCCTTGGCGGCGGGTGGTACATTGGCCCACACTTCTTCGGGCGTTTCCTTGGGGGTCTGGATAAAGATCCGACCTCCGGGCTGCAACCCGTGCAGGGGATTCGAGGTGAGGAAGGCCGAAATGTCGTTGAGCTGCACGAAGTCCACGTACTTGAGCTCGGAATGGGTGCGCACCGGCCCTTCGGCCACCGTCAGGTAGTAGGTGGTGGGCAGGCCCTTTTTCTCGGAGCCGTATTTGGGATAGGCCTGGACGTGTTTGCCGAAAACCTCGCCGGCGATGGTAGCGATGATCTTGTTGGTCGTCACCGAGCCATAGCCGCCCACCGAGTGGCCGCGCATCGAGAATCCGCCGGGAGGACGGATATCGGGGTCTTCACCCACGCCGAGATCGAGTTCGTGCTTGATCCCCAGCGTGAAGTAGCGCCGGCCTTCCCTGCCCTTGAGCATATTCTGGGCTACGGAGATAAAGTGGCCGGGATGCACGTCGCGCGACCCCAAGCCCGCCGAGCCGGAATAGATGTCGGGGATCGAAGAGATTTCGGGATAGCCCTCCACGCCGATCAGCGCGTCGGCGAAGGCGGCTTTGATCTCGCGGGTCACCGGATTGGACTGCGACAGGGGGTTGTCCATCCGCTCGATAACCGAGAAGCCCTTGACGTGCTTGAGAGCCTCGACAATTTCGACGGAGGGAAAGGGGCGGAAGCAGGTCATGTGCACGGCGCCGATTTTGAGGCCCTTTTCCTCGCGGATCCAGTCCACGGTGGCCTCGGCGGTATCGATGAGACTGCCCATGCCGACGATGGCGTACTCGGCGTCCTCCATGCGATAACTCTCTACCAAGTCGTATTTGCGACCGGTGAGCTGGTGGTAATCGGCCATGGCCTCTCTGAGGGCGGGCAGGACTTTGTCGTAGTAGCTGCGCTGGGCGATTTTGCCCTTCATATAGCTGTCCTGGTTCTGCACCACGCCGGTCATGACCGGGTTGTAGGGATCGAAGAGATTGATCAGTTTTTCGTTTGGATCCCCCACGAAGTCGCGCATCATATCTTCTTCGGGCAGCAACACGTTTTCGACGGTGTGGGTAGTGAGAAAGCCATCCTGGACATTGAGGAAGGGCGTGGCGGTTTCTTCGGCGACCCGGCGGGCGATCAGCGCCAGATCGCCGGCGCCCTGGGCGTGGCGAGTAAAGAGAAAGCCCCAGCCCACGTCTTCGCAGCCCATGACGTCGTCGTGCCCGGCGTGGACATTGAGGCCCTGGCTGGTCAGGGCGCGGGCCCCGAGGTGGAAGACGACCGGCAGGCGCTTGCCACTAATGGTGTAGAGCACCTCCTTCATCAGGATCAGTCCCTGGCCGGAGGTGAAGTTGGTCACCCGCCCCCCGGCCACGGCGAAACCTTCGCAGACGGTGGCCGAGCTGTGTTCGCTCTCGGGCTCGAAGTACTGCAGCGTTTCGCCCCAGAGATTGGTCTGGCCGTTGACCACCGCGGTGTTGAAACCATGGGCCATGATGGTCGATGAGGTGATGGGAAAGGCGCCGGCCCCCTGGCTGATATGCGTCTCTACCCAGGTGACCATCCCCGACCCGTCGGCGGTGGTGGCAATGCCCGGATAGGGAAAGGGAGAAACGGCGCCTTGTTCTTCTTTACTGGGCTTGGCAGTAGTGGTCATATATTATGCTCTCTTGTGAAAGCCGTGGAGTTGTCAACTAACCTTGAAGAATATAAGCATTTAGGGCTCAACGCAAAATAAATCCCGGCCAGTCGCAAAAGGTAGCCGGTTTTCATCGTATGACGTAATTGTACAAAAAAAAGGACAAGCCATGAACATGAATTTGCTCACCGAACCCTGGCCCTGGTATATTGGCGGCCCCTTGGTCGGCCTGACCGTGCCGCTCTTGCTGCTCTTTGTCGGCAAGCCCTTTGGCATATCGAGCAGTTTCCGCCACCTGTGCTCCATCTGCATGCCCAACACCAATGTGTCCTATATAAAAGAGGACAACTGGCTCAAAGAGTCCTGGAATCTCTTTTTTATTGCCGGCATTCTCATCGGCAGCTATATCGGCATGCACTTCCTTTCATCCGAGCCCATTCCCCTGCTACCAGCACATTATCACAGCTGGCAAGGCCTGGCCGCCCTCTTTGGCGGCGGCATACTCGTCGGCTTTGGCACCCGCTACGCCGACGGTTGCACTTCCGGGCACTCGATCATGGGCCTTTCGAGTTTAAAATGGCCGAGTCTGGTCGCCACGATCAGCTTCTTTGCCGGTGGCTTGATCCTGATCGGCATCACCAGCTTACTATCCTGGGGAGGGGCATCGTGAAAAGTGCCCTTGCATTGATTATCGGGATTTATTTCGGGATCGTACTGGTCAAATCCGAAGTGGCCTCGTGGTTTCGCATCCAGAGCATGTTCCGCTTCGAAGAGGCCCATATGTATCTGGTGATCGGCGCCGCCGTCGCAGTGGGTGCGCTATCGATCCTGCTAATCAAGCTATTGGGTCAGCAGACCGTGGCAGGCGATCCGATCGAGTTTAAGGACAAGCCATATCAGAAGGGGATGATCATCGGCGGCGCTATTTTCGGGTTCGGATGGGCCATCACTGGGGCCTGTCCAGGGCCGATCTACGCCCAGATAGGGAGCGGTGAGTACCTGGCGTCGTTCACCTTTGCCGGGGCTTTCCTTGGCGTATACCTCTATGCCCTACTCAAACCCAAGCTGCCGCACTGATCTGCTACCCCCCCTTATTTACGCCTTGTATGGATTGCTAACCCGCATACCGCCGCCGCACCGCCTCCTCGCGCGCCCGAGCCCTTTCCCACGCGGGTGGGAAACGCGGGTTGACTAGGGTGTTCGGGCCCGGCATATAGGGAAAGCGTTCCGCTGCATCGTCGATCAGCTCCACCCCAAAACCCGGTGTGTCCACCAGTTCGATATGGCCGTCCACCGGTCGCAAAGATTCTTTTAGCAGCCCGTATCGAAATTCGTTGGGATACATGAAGAACTCGCACATCTGGCCCCCCGGCGACCCGGCGACCAGATGCGCGTTGGCGGCAGTGTTGAGGCTCGAACTCCAGTTGTGGGGCACCAGTTTGGTCTCGTAAAAATGGGCCACCCGCGACATATGCCAATTGGCGGTCAGGCCGATATAATAGGCGTCGCACTGCACCGCGTCGTAGATGCCCTCCCGCATCCACGGCCGCGCCTCCTCCACGCTGCGGAAGCGCTCGCCGCCCCAGAGCATCACCCTGGGCATCGCCTCCTTGAGCTTTAGATAGTCCGCAAACTGCGCCGGGCCCTCATCCCCCATCGGCTGTTCGAAGAACAGGAACCTCAGTTCGTCGATGATCGGGGCGATCTCCATACACTCTTCGAAGGTCCACGAGTCGTAGCCCTTTTTTTCCAGCCCCAAATCGAAATCGGGGCCGACGGCTTCGCGCAGCTCGCGACAGATCTCGCCCAGGCCTGCAGCCGTGATCCCCGCCTCCTCCCAATCGGTCCCCGGTCGCCATTTGAAGGTGTCGAAACCCAATTCCTTGTAGTACAGCGCCTCCTCAATCAGCGCTGCGGCGCCAAACGACCGCCCGTCGCCCGGATCGTAGTAGGTCCACATCACGCCGCCGCTGGCATAGACGTGGACGCGGTTGTCCGGCTCATTGTCGGTGGCCAGCAGCTTGTAGACCGGCAGCCCCTTGGCCTTGCCGATGAGATCCCAACAGGCCACGTCCAGCCCGGGCGGCAAATCCAATAGCTCGACATCGAAGGGATTCTTGCCGATCAGGTCTTCGTAATCCCGATCGGCGTCGGCCGGAACGCCCGCCCCGACTCCGACCAACCCCTGGTCGGTAAAAATTTCAACGACCGCGCTGTCGATCTTGGTCAGCACCACCGGCCCGCACTCGTGCACATACGAGCCGTCCTCGGGCTTATAGGTGATCGGCGTGACCTTTACCTCAGTTATCGCGATTTCTTCGCGCCCAACGCCTTCGAGCAGGTGGGTGAAACTGCCGGATGGTATGCTCATTCAGCTCCTTTTTTGCTTTGGTCTTAGCGGCCAGGTAGGCGAGCCTGACCCAGGTATCAGCTACTTACCCCCTGCTCGCCTTTTCCACCTTCCAGCGCATCGAAGACGAAGGCGAAGGCCAGCGAGAGCAAAATGCCTATGTCGAGCGCCTGCTGCATCGCGACGGTCTCGAGTTCCACCAGCTTATAGGCCTATGGCGCCCAACGCCAATGCGCCGAATAGCCGCCGCCCTTTGCGCCCTTCGAATCGCCGCTTGCAAAGGGGGTAGCCGATATAGTCCCACGTCACCATCAAAAAGCCGATTAACCACGCCGTTTTCAACATGGGCATATCTCTCCTGTTGATGTCACGCGCCGCAAATAGGGTACGCATTTTTCAATCCTGCCGGCAATCCCATCCCGCCAACAGTTGACGGCACCTGCGGGGATCGGGTAATTATCCCTTGGGGCTTATCGTGCAATGAAAGGGATATCCATGCTCCGCATCGCCTTAGCTCAGTGCCGCCAGACCGCCGACTGCGACGAAAACGCCGCGACCATCTTCCGCTTTTTGGATCGAGCCATAGCGCAAGAGGCGCAAATCGTCTGCTTCCCCGAAGCCCAGACCGTCGGCTATCGCGTCGATATCAGCGATCCTAAAGCGCCCATCCCCACCGCACGCCTGACCGAGCTCCACGCCGAGATCGCCCGACGTTGCGGCGCCGCGCAAATGGCCTGTATACTCGGCACCGAAATGCCCTCGCCCTCGGGCAAGCCCCACAACTCGGCCCTCGTCATCGATGAATCCGGCCAGATCCTCGGCGCCCATCACAAGACCCGGTTGACGCCCTTAGATGCCGTAGCCTATGCACCGGGCGAGGACTTCGCAGTCTACGCACTCTGCGGTATACAGGTCGGTGTAGTAATCTGCTACGAGGGCTTCCGCTACGCCGAAACCACCGCCGCCTGCGTCGAAAAGGGCGCCCAACTCGTCTTCCACCCGCAAAACAACACCACCCGCCCCAACGACTGGAAAATCCCAATCCACCACGCGATGCTCGTCACCCGCGCCGCCGAGAATACCATCTGGTTCGCCTCCTGCAACGCCTGCTTAGACCCCCACCAGAACTGCCAGAGTATGATCGTCGCCCCCGACGGCCAAATCCACGCCCAGGCCGAAATGAAAAAAGAAGAACTCCTGATCGCCGACATCGACATCGCCAAAGCCACCCGCGCCATGCACCGCTACGACATGGAAGCCACCGCCGAGCTGCTCTTCGCCGACACCGTCACCCGCGACGAATACGCCGCTATTTTATAATTTATGTTTTCATATATTTTATCGTTGAGTATGCACCAGGCACTGCAGGGCTGACGGAGATTTCACAGGATAGTGAAATCTGAGGATGGCCCTCGGAGCTTCGCAGGATTGCGCAGCAATGCTAGCGCATGAGCGGCGTAGGGCAAGACCTCCGTCAGCCCGTCCACACGCAGCTAAAGCATCATCACAGGACAACCATGAGCACACCCAATTTCATCATCTTCCTCACCGACGACCAGGGCTACGGCGACCTCTCGTGCATGGGCTGCGAAGACTTCCGCACCCCCCGCCTCGACCGCATGGCCCGCGACGGCGCCCGCTGCACCGACTGGTATTCCAATAGCCCCGTCTGCA
>JAYYUU010000251.1:0-6431 GCA_036343835.1 Candidatus Latescibacterota bacterium
ATATAATAACACGTGAAGAACACCTCATTGAGGGGCAGGGCCAAGATGTGCGCGGTGGCCAGCAGGATTTGCTTGTCAAATTGGATCAAGGCGGAATCGAGGAAGGGCGAGTATCCCAATTGCGCGGTCAGTTTTTCGTCGATACTAGCCATGGGGATGTCTCAATCCAGATAGCAGATGTCCATATAGCGTACGATGTCTATTTTTTAGCTATTTGGCAACTAAACGCAAATATTACGATTGTATGTCGTTGGGCGGTGATATAAATTGATGCGACCCTACGGCTCGCAGGCGTTTTAATAACTGCGCGATGCGCGTTTATCGAATTTCTGATCGCACTGCGTAGACCTATGTCCTGGAATTTATATTGAATCAAGCAGATCGTCCCAAACCTCATTCAAGCACAGCATCGTCCCCGCCGCAGATTCGCTTTGGTGCAATGGCCATGGGTATGGCATTGTGTCTTGGGATCTCCATCGGGCTGCCCTATGGGGAGTTTATTATCCAGGGGACTCGGTTGGGCTTGAGTTCTTCCACGCCCGCGGCCTTCTTCCTGCTCTTCCTGTTGGTGGTCCTCGTCCAGCCATTGCTCAGTGTCGTGCGTTGGTCGTTTAATCGAGCCGAGTTGCTGCTTATCGCGGTGATGATGATGCTGGCGACGGCCATTCCCACGCGCGGTTTTACCGGCGTGGCTCTGGCGGTCATTTCCGCCGCGACCTATTACGCCACACCCGAAAACGGCTGGGCTGAGAATGTGATCCCCCATATTCCCGATTGGATCGCGCCCAGAGACGAGGCGGCGATCAAGGCATTTTACGAAGGGTTGCCCCAGGGGGCGAGCGTGCCCTGGGATAGTTGGTTGGCGCCCCTGGGCTGGTGGTTGCTGTTTATGGTCGGGTTGTATTGCATGATCATCTGCGCGATGACCATTATGCGGCGCCAATGGATGGACCACGAGCGGTTGCTCTACCCCCTGGTCCAGGTGCCCTTGACCATGATAGAGGATGGCGGTACTAATCAGCGTTTAAAGCCTTTTCTGAAGAACCCCCTGCTGTGGGCGGGGTTCGCGGTGCCCTTTGTTTTCAATACCATCAATGCCTTCAGCCACTACTTCCCGTTCATTACCTCTCTCGAAGGCGATATTGCTTTTAGGGTCGTGCCAGATACGCCGCTAATCCGGGTGCGTCTCAACTACCTGGTGCTCGGTTTGGCCTTTTTCATCAATACCGGGATTTCGTTCAGCCTATGGGTTTTTTTTCTGCTCGCCAAATTTCAAGAGGGGATCTGCAGCCTGCTGGGTATCTACAGCGCGGAGCAACTTGGCCGCTTTGGACACATGGGGCCCACAATGGGTATGCTGAGCCATCAGACGCTGGGCGCGATGGTCGTGCTGCTGGTGATGGGTTTGTGGACCGCGCGAGAGCATTTGCGCGAAGTCTGGGTGCAGGCCTGGTCGGGTGATCGCCAGATCGAAAGCGGCGAGATTATGTCCTACCGTGCAGCGGTTATCGGACTGGGGGTGGGTCTGGCCATTATGGGTTTCTGGTTGTGGCGTTCGGGGATGCCGGGTTGGGTAGTGCCCATCTTCTTATTCGCCGCTTTCGCGATCTTCTTTGCCCTGACGCGGGTGATCGTCGAGGCGGGGCTTTCGTCGGCGGTAGAAGGTTTGACCGCTGGCGGGTTTGTGGTCTCGGGGTTTGGGTCTTCGCTATTGGGGCCTGGGGGGCTGGTCGCCCTGGGCTACACCCTGACCTGGGCCGGCGACATGTTGGTCTTCGCCATGGCGCCTTGTGCAAATGGGATCCGCCTCTTACACGAAGTAAAGGGCAACAAAATTCGCGTATTGGGAATGATGGTAGCCGCCTTGCTGATCGCCCTGCTTGGCTCGATCTATATCACTCTGAAACTGGGGTATCAGTACGGAGCCCTCAATATGCACCGTCAGTACTTTTCCTGGTTTGCTCAGGAGCCGTTTAAGATGGCCGCCCAGTTTATCAATACGCCGGCTGCCGCCAATTGGGCGGGCTGGGGGTGGAACGGAGTCGGCGCGGGGGTGATGGCGCTGTTGATGGTGTTTAGGCATCACTTTGTCTGGTGGCCTTTGCACCCCATAGGTTTCGTCGTGAGCGGCACGTGGATAATGAATAGCATCTGGTTTAGTATTTTTCTGGCCTGGAGCATCAAAAATATCGTCTTGAAATACGTAGGGCCGCGGGGATATCGCCATACGCGCTGGTTTTTTATGGGCTTGATTCTGGGACAAATCGTAGTAGGTGGAATCTGGCTGGTCATAGACGGGTTTACGGGTATGACCGGCAATAGGATTCGGATGTATTGATTAGGTTTTATGGGAGGGATATCCTTATTATGATATTCATAGTCTATATTTTAATATTATGTCTGTATTTTCATTATATATGTCCATAAAACTCAGCTATTAATTAATGGAGAATGCGAACAAAGTTATACATTATAAATGGGTTTAAACTAATCAGCTGCAATTGCCCAGTTATGGTTTCGCATCGAAAAGACAAGATTGCTGGGTGAGTCTGGATCGGCGGAAATTCCTGGCCGAGCGGTGGCAGGGAATACAATCTCTCAAACGATATTCACGCCGCGACGGTCTCCGCATCCGCAGGGGCAGGTCCGCGCACGGGCGGCGGCATCTACGAATGGATGTGCCCTATGCCTATGAGGCTTTTCTCGACCCGGCGGTAAATCACACTCACACTCGGAAGATGGTATTCGTGAAATAAGGAGTGATACAGATGAAGTCGATTTGGACATGGTTGGCGTTGGGTGTGGTGTTGGGCGGTCTGGCAGCGGAGGCTGGGGCGCAACCAGGGCCCGAGGTTTTGCAGTCGGGGATCGAGATCCGGGAAGTATTGGAAGTCGGGAAGAATTTCATCCGCATCGCCAAACATCCCACTACCGGCGAGCTTTTCTATTTGGGCGTCAATGGATTGATCTTTGCGGTGGACGTCGAAAAGGGCACCAGTGAAAGGCTCTACACCTGGCCCGACCACGGCGTCCGCATCGCCACCGGATTTACCATCGCGGCGGATAGCACCTTTTTTTTAGTGGGCAACCCCACCCGCGACGACAATAATATCGGCATTATAAAAAAAGGTGAAATAGTCGACGGAGAGCGAGTGTGGTCGACGGTCGCTGAGACCGAACCCTATGCCGAGAGCGGTGGTCGGGACCACAAATTCAACGCGATTGAGATTACCCCGGATGGTCGGTTTCTGCTGGTCAATAGCGGATCCCGCACCGACCACGGCGAGAGGCAGACCGACGGTCGTGAGCAGCCGATCACTTCGGCGATATTCCGCCTGCCCATCGACGCCGAGAATTTGCTCTTGCCCAACGACGAGGGGGGGTTGCGCCCCTATCTCTACGCCGATGGGGTGCGCAATAGCTTCGATATGGCCTTCGCCCCCAATGGCGATCTCTTCGCCACGGAAAACTCGGATACCCGGGACAACCCCGAGGAATTGAACTGGATTCGGGAGGGGCGCCACTACGGCTTCCCCTGGCGGATCGGCGCCTATGACACGCCCCAGCGCTTCGCCGATTTCGACCCGCCCGATTCCGACAGGCTATTAGTAGAGGGGATCAATATGGAGCGGACTTTTCACAACGATCCCGATTTTCCGCCGCCGCCGGTCGGCGTGGTGTTCACCGATCCGGTGATCAATGCGGGGCCGGATGCCGACAAGTTCAGGGACCCGGCTGACGGCTTGGTCAAGGACGCCAGCGACGAGGGGGTGGGGATCAGTACTTTCACTCCCCACAGTTCGCCGCTGGGGCTGGTTTTTGACACGGAGCTCGCCCTGGATGGGGATTGGGCGGGCGACGGGTTCTGCTTGAGTCAGAACGACGCGGACAAAAGGAAATACAAGCCTTTTGGAGATCCCGGAGAGGATTTGCTGCATCTCGATCTGGCAAAGGCAGCAGACGGAGAGGGATATGGGGTGCGGATAACGCGATTGGTGCAGGGATTCCGCAGCCCAGTGGACGCGGTAATGCGCGGCAACAGGATTTACGTGCTCGAATACGGGGACAATGGCCGGCTGTGGGAAGTGGTCCTGCCGCCTCGGGAGGTGGATACGGCGGTGCGGGATGAAGGCGCGCCGCCGGCGGTATTTGCACTGGCCCCCAATTACCCCAACCCATTCAATGCGGAGACGGCGATTAGCTACCGCCTGCCGGCGGCGGGAACAGCGACACTGCGGGTCTACAACGCCCAGGGACAGGTCGTCCGGCGACTGATAGAGGCCTACCAGCAAGGGGGATCCTACCGCGTTATATGGGATGGGCGGGACGGACGAGGGCTCCGGCTCGCTTCGGGAACCTATTTCGCTGAGGTCACCTGGAACGACCGGGTCAAAACCGAGAAGATGCAGTTGTTGCAATAAGCTTTAGGGCCGCCAGTCCGATCAATTGTTATCGGCGATAATCCGGGACGTGTCGATGTATTTCAATGCGTCTTTGAGGGGTTTGGAAAGCCGCAAGTGCACTTCTGTGGGGAGGATGCCGTATTGCTGCTTGAAACACTGAGTGAAATAGCTAGGGCTCGAAAAACCGACGCGATAGGCGGCTTCCTTGATACTGGATTTGGGGTTGCCGCTGAGCATTCTGAACGCTGCTGACAACCGCACATCGCGCAGCGTATGGCACACGCTGGTGCCGACGTGCTTCTTGAAGAGGCGGTTGAGGTGGCGGGTGGTGGTCCCCGTATGCTGGGCGATCTCGTCGATATTCAAGGGCCGTTGGAAGTTGGCATAGATAAAAGTGCTCGCCCGCTCGCATAGGGCGTTGCCCCGATTGCCGATATCGATGCCGGCAGCAGGCGCGGTCCGCATGCGGTGCCCGAAGTCGAGACAGGTCGCCAGAATCGTCCCCAACCATATGCGTATCAGCCCACCGGCGATCTCGTATTTCCAGGGATTGGGGGTGTCGGCGAGCAGGACGCGGAAGAGTTCGCAGATGACCATGTCCTGTCCCCTCCCGTCGAAGCGTATCAAACCGCCGACGGCCTGCTCTGCCAATTCGCTGGTAAATTGAATGGCATCCGCACCATTGATCGCGGCTCGGGCCGTCAAACGCACCCCTTTTTTGATACAGCGGGACCGGTGCCTGAGGCCTGGCATGATAACGGTCCCCGCGCCGGGATGCAGGGTGAGCGGGGGTTGCCCGGCTACCTCTATGGCATACTCGCCATCGAGACAGAGCTGTATTTCGACGGCGTCATCGTGCTGGTGGTCGGGGTTGTCCTGACCCGCTGGGTGGCGCACGCTGTGGATATAATAACAGGTGAAAAATACCTCATTGAGGGGCAGGGCCAAGATGTGCGGGGTGGCCAGCAGGATTTGCTTGTCAAATTGGATCAAGGCGGAATCGAGGAAGGGCGAGTATCCCAATTGCGCTGTCAGTTTTTCGTCGATATCAGGCATGATGATAGCTCAATTCAGATAGCAGATGTCCATATAGCGTACGATGTCTATATTTTAACGCTATTTGGCAACTAAACGCAAATAGTACAATTGTATGTCGTTGGGCGGTGATATAAATGGATGCCGACCTTGTGGCCTCACAGGCGTTTTAATAACTGCGCGATGCGCGTTTATCGAATTTCCGATCGCATCGCGTAGACCCATGTCCCGGAATTTATATTGAATCAAGCAGATCGTCCCAACCCCCGACCAAGCCCGGCATCGTCCCCGCCGCAGATTCGCTTTGGCGCGATGGCCGTGGGTATGGGGTTGTGTCTGGCGATCTCCATCGGGCTCCCCTATGGGGAGTTTATTATCCAGGGGACCCGGTTGGGCTTGAGTTCCTCCACGCCCGCGGCCTTCTTCCTGCTCTTCCTGTTGGTGGTCCTCGTCCAGCCATTGCTCAGTGTCGTGCGTTGGTCGTGCTGCTGGTGATGGGCTTGTGGACCGCGCGCGAGCATTTGCGCGAAGTCTGGGCGCAGGCCTGGTCGGGTGATCGCCAGATCGAAAGCGGCGAGATTATGTCCTACCGTGCAGCGGTTATCGGACTGGGGGTGGGTCTGGCCATTATGGGTTTCTGGCTGTGGCGCTCGGGGATGCCGGGTTGGGTAGTGCCCATCTTCTTATTCGCCGCTTTCGCGATCTTCTTTGCCCTGACGCGGGTGATCGTCGAGGCGGGGCTTTCTTCGGCGGTGGAAGGGTTGACCGCCGGCGGGTTTGTGGTATCGGGGTTTGGGTCTTCGCTATTGGGACCTGGGGGGCTGGTCGCCCTGGGCTACACCCTGACCTGGGCCGGCGACAGGTTGGTCTTCGCCATGGCGCCTTGTGCAAATGGGATCCGCCTCTTACACGAAGTAAAGGGCAACAAAATTCGCGTATTGGGAATGATGGTAGCCGCCTTGCTGATCGCCCTGCTTGGCTCGATCTATATCA
>JAYYUU010000252.1:0-6479 GCA_036343835.1 Candidatus Latescibacterota bacterium
TCCGGGGGACAGCAAGCCGCCACGGGCATACCCCTTGAGGGACCTTCGGTGGTTGTGTTAGAATTTCCGTTTTGCAAGAATGAGGGAGAGAAAAGAAGGAGCGTTGGTTGCTCCGTTATTATGGCAATTCCCTCCCACTTATCCAGAGCATTTGATGACCGAGTCGAATAATGCGGCCGATATGGTCCAGGAGCAGGTGCGCCAGGCCCTGGCGGACAACGCGCCGCTGGAGATTTTTGCCGGGCGCACCAAGGCCTTTCTCGGTCGCACGATGTCCGGTGCACCATTCGATCTCTCCGGGCTGACGGGCGTCGTCAGCTACGAGCCGGGCGAGTTGGTGTTGGTCGCCCGACCGGGAACGCTGTTGAGCGAGTTGGAGGGCTTGCTCGATGGCGAACAGCAGTACTTCGCCTTTGAGCCACCCGGGTGGGGCCAGGCGGCGACGATCGGCGGCACGGTGGCCTGCAATCTCTCGGGGCCGCGGCGCTTCAAGATGGGCGCATTGCGCGACCATATACTCGGCATCGAAATGATCGACGGCTATGGCGAGCGCGTCCGCGCCGGCGGCAAGGTGGTCAAGAATGTCACCGGTTACGATCTGTCCAAGGTGCTGGCGGGATCCTTCGGGACGCTGGGGGTGCTCACCGAGGTCTGTCTCAAGGTCTGGCCCCGACCCGAATGCCAGGCGACATTGGCGGTGCAGGGGTTGGTGCCCGGGGCGGCATTGGAGCGGATGCTGGAATGGGCCGCGCGACCTTTGGCGATCACGGGGCTGGCCTACGACGAGGCCGGGTTGGTGGCGCGCGTCGAAGGGTCGGAGCCGGCGGTGCGGACGCAGATCGAAACCCTGCGGGCGGCGACGGCGGTGGAGAGCGCGGTGATGGAGGAGGATGAGTCGCGCGCCTTCTGGCGGCACTGGCGCGAGCTGGAGTGGCTGGTGCCGGGGGCGGGGATGCAGCGCTGGCGCTTTTCGGGGCCGCCGACTAGGATGGTGCGGTTGATGGAGGCGCTCAAAGCCGTGGGGCTGGGGGGCTGGGGGGTGGATTGGGCGGGTGGGCTATTGTGGGCGCTATTGCCGGTCGACGCCGCAGTCGGTCTTATTCATCGCACTGCCGCTCGTCACCAGGCGCTGGGCTGGCGCTTTGCTGCCGGGACGCGCAACGAGGAGGCCTTTACCCCACCCAATGCCGGGGTGGTGCGGATGAATCAGATGCTCAAGCGGTCTTTGGACCCGCAGGACATTTTCAACCCGGGCAAGATGTTCGCCCTAGACGAGGTGCGGCGATAGATGGCGGAGTTTAAGGTAGTGGTCTCGGATTATATTCTCCCGGATCTGGAGATCGAGCGGGAGATGGTGGAGGCGATCGGCGGCGAGTTTGTCGTTGGTCAGTGCAAGTCCGCAGCAGAGCTGATCGAGCTGGCGCACGACGCCGACGCGATGTTCAACACCTATTTCGGTCCGATCGGCGACGAGGTCTACGCGGGGTGTCCCAAGCTCAAAGTCGTGGTGCGCTTTGGGATTGGCTACGACACCATCGATGTCGCGGCCGCCACCCGCCACGGGGTTATGGCGGTCAATGTGCCGGATTATTGTATAGAGGAGGTCTCCGACCACGCGATCGGTCTGTGGTTGGCGCTGGGGCGCAAGATCGTCGCGGCCGATCGCATGGTGCGCACAGGCGCGTGGGGGATGCAGCCTTTGCAGCCGGTGTTGAAGTTGCAGGGCCAGACGGTGGGCATCGTCGGGCTGGGGCGGATCGGCAAGCAGCTGGCGCGCAAGCTCAGCGCCTTTGGGGTGGAGTTGTTATTCGCCGATCCGCATGTCGGTGCAGATGTGGATCTCGGCGTCGAGATTCGCAAAGTGGAGTTGGAGGAATTGTGCCGGTTGTCAGACGCGATCACCGTCCACGCGCTGGCCAACGACGAGACGCATCATCTGTTAAATGCCGAGCGCTTCGGGCAGATGGATAAATGTCCGATTGTCGTCAATACCGCGCGGGCGCGGTTGATCGACACCGACGCGCTGGTCGCGGCGTTGGAAAAGGGCCAGATCCGCGGCGCGGGGCTCGATCTGGTCGAGGGCGAGGAATTGCCGGCGGACCATCCGCTGATGCAGTTGGACAATGTGGTGATAACGCCTCATGTTGCGTGGTATTCGCAGGCGTCGATCGTCGAATTGAGGCGCAAGGCGGCGCAGGAGGTGGTGCGGGTGTTGCAGGGGGAAAAGCCAGTGAATTTGCTCAACCCGGAGGTGGAGCCGCATTAGTTTGCCCCCCTGATTGCCCCGCGCGACCGGGGGATTTCGATGCGATATATAGCAGCAGATACAACGCTCAATAGATCTGCCCCGGCCGATAGTCCGGCGGCGGCGTCTCCTGCTCGCTGAGCCATAACGCGCGGCCCTGGCGCGCCTGTATATACTGATAGTCATAGCGGTCGTCGGGGATGGCGATATTGCCCTGCGACGGATATTTGGCGATCGCTTCTTCGACGATATCTATACCGAGACCAGGTGTATCCGGCACAATAATGTGGCTGTCGATGATTTCGGGTTGTCCGGTCATCACCTCGTAGCGCTGCGGCACGTCGTCTGCCAGATGCTCCAATATCAGAAAGTTGGGCAGTGTGGCCATCAGGTGCACCGCCGCCATTTCGGCCACCGGCCCCAGCGAGCCGTCGTGCGGGGCCATGGTGCAGTAGTGCGCCTCGGCCATCGCGGCGATCTTCTTCATCTGCGATAGGCCACCGGCGCGGCCGGTGTCGGGCTGGACCACGTCGATGATTTCGCGCTCGATCAATTCCTGTACCCCCCAGATCCCGGCATGGCGCTCGCCGGCGGCGATGGGCAGGTCCACTGCTTCGGAGACCCGGGCGATGGCCTCGATATTTTCGGGGGCGACGGGGTCTTCGTAAAAGAGCAGGTCGTAGTCTTCTAAGGCATGCCCTAAGGCGATGGCGTCGCGAGTCGTCAGCCAGGGCGGGCCGTGGACATCGACCATGAGGTCGATTTCGGGGCCGACCTCTTTGCGGATCCCCTCGATGCTTTCGACGCAGTTTTTGATGCCGCCGGTTTTGATGGCGGTATAGCCGCGGTCGACGAGTTCGCGGGCGCGTTCGGTCTCGTGGGCGTGGGCGTAGATCCGCACCCTGTCGCGCATCTTGCCACCCAAAAGATTCCACACCGGCTGTTCTAAGGCCTTGCCCTTGATATCCCACAGTGCCATCTCGATCCCGGTCATCGCCCCGGCGCCGACGACCCCGGTCATGCCGTGGCCCATCATCGCCACTTGCATTTTGCTCCACAGCTTTTCGATGTGGAAGGGGTCTTCGCCGATCATCAGCGGCGTCAACTCGCAGATGGCGGTCTCGACGACGCGCGGCCAGCCCGAGGCCTCGCCGATGCCGTAAATGCCCGCGTCGGTCTCGACCTTGACGAAGAGCCAGTTGCGCGCCGACCAGCCACCCGCTTGCGGGGGCGCGCATTGCATGAGGAAAGTTCTGATCGCAGTGATTTTCATGGTGCGGATCTCCTTATTTGAGCAGCAGGGCTTTGCCGGTGCGGGTGGTGTGGGGCGTGGCGAGGCGAATGAGATAGAGACCGGAGGCGACGGGAAGCCCCTGGGCATCGGTGCCGTCCCAGACCGCGCGGTGGGTGCCGGCGGGTAGTGAGTGGTCGAGCAGAGTGTTGAGCTTTTGTCCGCCGAGGGTGTAGACGGTCAGTTGCACTGGCGCGGGACGGTCGAGTGCGAAGGCGATGGCGGTGCTGGCGTTGAAGGGATTGGGGTAGTTGGGGTAGAGGTCGACGGTCTGGGGCAGGGCCGCCGCCGCAGTGACGACGGCGGTCGCCTGCAGCCCGGCGATCCAGCGGCGCAGGAGGCCGATGCCGAAGGTGTCAACTACGGCGGTCGCCAGCGGCGGCATCCGGCCGGCGTCGGGGGAGGCGGGTCGCGCCAAGAGCAGCGAGCGCTGCGGGTCGCCGGGGCGGAGGATTTGCGCACCGGTAATGCCCAGGTCGCCCAGCAGGGGTTTTTGTTCCAGCAGCCGGGCGCGGTCCAAAGGCGTGGTGAAGCGCAGGTCCAATTCGCCGCGACCGGTGCCGCCCGGCCGATGGCACTGGCTGCAGTTGGCGTCGAGGTAGGCGCGGGCGCGGGTGGCGTCGGGCAAGGTGGCGTCGGTCGGGTCGGGCAGGCGCGGGAGGGCACTGGCGGGGCCGGTGAAGCCGGTGAAGAGTCCCAGACGCGCGAAGGCCTCGAGCTGGTTTTCGCCGCCGAGGTCGCGGTTGAGTTGGGCGGTGCGGAAGCCGAGGACATAGCCGGCTTGTGGCGTGTGGCAGACCGCGCATTCGTTGCGGCTGGGGTAGTAGTGGGCGTGGCGTTCACCGTCGGCGCGGGTGTAGACCACGGTGGTGTCCGCCGCCAGCAAGGTCGCGTCGGTGCCGGTGTCGTTCCAGAGATACGAATAGCCGTCCCACTCCGGGCTCTCCGGGTCGACGCGTTTGACCAATAGCCGGGTTTCGACGATGCGCGGAGCCGCATCGCCGGGCGATGCGCCGAGGTAGAAGTTCTTGACCAGGACGGTGCGGGTGGGAAAGGTCCACAGCGTATCGGTGGCAAAGACGATGCGCGCGGTGTCGGGCAGGGCCAGCAACCGGGTTTTAGCGGCGCCGTCGGACCACAGCGGCGCGTTGACCGCGTAGGGAATGAGTCCTGGAGCCGGCGTCTGGTTGGCTGGATCGGCGAAGACGCCAGCGGCTGAGATGGTAGCCGGGATGCGATCGGGCGCGGCGGCCGGATCGCGCGCGGCAAAGCGGTAGAGGCGGCCGTCGATCCCGACGACGTAGAGCTCTCCCGCCTCGTCTTCGCCGAAGCTGGCGATGGCGGAGGGCGAGGTGGCGAGGAGTTTGTTGGCGGGCGGGCCAGCTGTACGCCGGCGCAACGCCCAGATGCGGCGGGAGACGAAGTCGCCGTAGATATACCAACCGTGCAAGTCGGGCAGCCGGGGACCGCGATAGACAAAGCCGCCGGTGATTGCACTGCCCTGGCTGCGGTCGTATTCGAAGACCGGCAGGTCGAAGGCGGTGGGATCGCAATCGCTGCCAGGGGGGAAGCAGTGGAAGCCCTCCATGTGGCTCCAGCCGTAATTGCCGCCCTTTTCGATCAGATCGACTTCTTCCCAGGTCGCTTGGCCCACATCGCCGGCCCAAAGCTCGCCGTTTAGGCGGTCGAAGCCAAAGCGCCAGACATTGCGCAGCCCATAGGCCCAGATTTCCCCGCGCCAGCCATCGCGGTCGATGAAGGGATTGTCGGGCGGGATGGCATAGGCGAAGCCGGGGTCGGTGCGGTTGACGTCGATGCGCAGAATCGCGCTGAATAGCGTCGCGGGGTTTTGGCCGTGGCCAAAGGGATCGTTGGGGTCCTGGCCGTCGCCAAAGGCGATATAGAGCATACCATCGGGACCAAAGGCGATTTGCCCGCCATTGTGGCTTTCGTGTGGCTGTGCGATTTCGATGAGAATGCGCTCGCTGGAGGCCAGGGCGCGCTGGGGATTGTCGGAATCGACGCTAAATTCGGCGATCCGCGAGAAAAACTGCCCGTGTATATAGTGGACGTAGAAGCGCCCGTTTTCGGCGTAGCGGGGGTGGAAGGCGACGGAGAAGAGCCCCGCTTCCTGCGGCGTCGAGCGCACCCGGTCGCGGATGTCGAGGTAGTCGGCCGCGCGCTCGACATCGTCGCGGTTGGGGAAGACGCGGATAATGCCCTGGCGCTCGACGACGAAGAGGCGGTTGCTGCCGTCGCTTGCGTGGGTGAGGTGGACGGCGCTGGAAAAGGAAAGCTCGGGGAAGGCGCGCCGCAGCGCGAGCGCTTCGACGCCGGCTCCGGTGCTGCGGATATCGACGGCGTTGGGCACTCTGGTTGCGGGTAATTGGGCCGGCGCCGATAAGGGCGTCACCAACAGGAATAGCGCAATGTGGAGACCGATGCGCATTATGGGTTTGCCGGCATCGCCAGGGCGGCGTTTAGACCCTGCTGGGTCTGGGCGCGCTGGGGATCGAATTCGAGCGAGCGGCGGAGGGCGCTGAGGGCGCCTGAGCGGTCGTCCTGGTGCTGGCGGCCACGGCCAAGATGGTAGTAAATCTCGGCGATCAGCCGCGAAACGCCCTGGGATCGCTTGAAGGAATCGAGCTGGCGCCGGGCGGGCTCGGCCCGGATTATGGGCTCCAGCGAATCGAGCGCCAGACGGATAAGTCGCAGCGTGTGATTTTGCGGGAAGCGGTCGAGGGCCGTAGCCAGGGTGGAGTCGGCGCGCTGATCGCTGCGGTTGTAGAGCATGGGCACCAGGCGCACGTAGGTGTCTTCGAGGTCGATGGCCTCGGGCGCGATGGCGATGGCGCGCGCAAGCTCGAGGATGCCCTTGTCGACTTGGTGGTCGGCCAGATAGTGACGCCCGGCGGCGTAGTGGGTGATGGCGGTGGCCTTTTC
>JAYYUU010000253.1:0-7795 GCA_036343835.1 Candidatus Latescibacterota bacterium
ACCACCGACCCCCCCCCCAGTGCGATGCTGGGGGGGGGGGGGGGGGGGGTGGTTGGCCCCCCCCCCAAACCCTCGAGCCGCAGCGCGAGCACCCTCCCTACCCAATCCCCAAAGCCCGATCAATCTCCCCCTGATACCCCTCCAGATCTCCGCGCTCAATCTCTTTAAGACTCACCGGCCGATTGTGCCACGACGACTCGAAAATCGCCATGCAAATCGCCTGCGAGCGATAGCCGTCGAGCCCGTCGACCTCGGGCGTGCACAGACCGCGCACCGCGTCGGCGAATTCCTTTAGCTCGGATGAGATCGCATTCTCCAGACCGCCGGGGAACAACCGCTCGCGCTGGTCCTTTTTCAGACTGCGCATATACTCCTTGACCAGCGTTGCGGTCTTGGTCTGCTTCCCCGCCCTGGTCCAGGCCCCGCTCTCCCAGTCGATACAGCCCTCGCTGCCGTAGATCGCCCGCTGGTTAAAGCCCTGACCCGGCGCCGAACCCTGCCAGGTCCACTGCACCAGCGCGCCGCCGTTGAAGTCAATCAGCGCCATCGCGCAATCTTCGACATCCACGTGCCAGGCCCCCTCGCGCGCGGCCGGGTCGTCGTAGCGATAGGGCTCGTAGCTGTGGAATCGGGCGCTGACCTGCTGCGCCTCGACGCCCAAGTGATAGCGAAATAAATCGGCGAAGTGCACGCCGCCGTCCAAAATCCATCCGGCCCCGGCATCGCGCTTGAAATTGCGCCAGCCCCACTTGCCTAGGCCCTCACCCACCTCTTGCCAGTAAAAGGTCCGCGGCTTGCCGATCCGCCCCTGGGCGATGGCCCAGGCCCTGGCCCGCTCGGCCGGCGAGCGGCGATAGTTCTCCGCCACGGCCAATAGGCGCCGGTTGTCCACGGCCGCGTCGAGGATCTTGCGGCCAGCCCTGAGGGTGATCGCCAGCGGCTTTTCGATGATCGCGTGCTTACCCGCTTCCAGACAGGCCACGGCCAGGATGTGGTGCTGCGAATGCAGGGCGCAGATATCCACCGCCTCGATGCCCTTGGCCCGCTTGAGCATCTGCTCCACATCGGTGTAGACCGTCGGCTTGCGCCGTTGAAACCTGGCGATCTCTTGCGCCCGTTGCTGGGCGCTTTCCTCCACCACATCGCAACAGGCCACCACCTGTATATCGCGAATCCCCACCCGCCACAACTCTTCCAAGCCGCGCACATGCGCCCCGGCCATCCCCCCGCAACCGACGAGGGCCAATTGCAAGCGCTCCATATTGCTCTCCTGTCGTTAGATGATTTTCGTCCGTCGATACTCGCGCAACGCCAACCCGCCCATCACCACCAGCACCAATCCATTCAACCACAACAATCCCCGCCGCAAAGTCGATAGCCGTGGCACCAACTCAATCCGCTGCCGCCCCCGCCCGAGCTCCAGGGCGATAAAACCGCCGACCGTCTGCAGGGCTTGTACTTTGGTCCCATTGACCAGCACGTCGACATGGGGATAGTAGGCATAGGCCAGCCGGGCAAAGCAGGGTGCCGACGTCTCCGCCGCAATAATCACGCGCTGATTTTCGACCCGATGCTCACGCACCACGACCTCCGGCTCGCCGCCCAGATCGCGCGCGTCCCCGCCCTGCAATAGAATCCGTGTCGCGCGCCCCGCACTCGCATCGACCCCCGTCTTCTCAATCGTCCACAGCACCCGCAACACCGCGCGCTCGGCTGGATCATCCGCCGACAGCGGTGTCCGTCCGACCATTTCCGCATAGGGCACCCGCGCTAGCTCCCCGACGGTATAGCCCTCGATCCGCGGCGCGACGAGCAAGGGTGTGTCGCCGGCTAGCCGCAATGGACGAATGCTGCCATCGCGCCAGGTCAGCAGCAAATGCCGCACGTTGAGCATCGCGAAACCGGCCTTGGCCAGCGCGAAGGGCCGGCTGTGATCCAGGCCTTCAAAGCGCTCGGCCGAGCCGACGATATGACCGGTGAAGTTGGCGAGTGGCTGGCTGAAGATACGCCCGGGCGCCAGATCGGCGCTGAGCAGGATATCCGGCGTGGGGGTCTGCGCGGCAAAGGGCAAAAAACCCACCGCCATAAAATGCGATACCGCCCCACGCAGCCAGCTGACGCGATAGGGGGGCAACTCCCCGCGCACCCGATAAGCAATGGCTTCTTCCCGGTAGCCATACCAGGGCGCCTGCGGATTGTCGAGGGCATCGGTCCCGGCGGCCACATAGGGCTGCTGCAGGGTCGTCGGCCCCAGATCGATACACACCATTAGCAATAATGGCACATAGGCATTCTTAAAGCGACGCTGCAACGCGCGCGCACCGAGCCCGCAAGCTAGCGAAAGAAAGAATGCCACAAAGAGCAGAAAGCGCGCCGAATTCATCGCCTGCACCACCTCGATATAACGCAGCGGTGGCCACCCGTGGGCGAAAACCAGCGCCAACGCCGCCAGCAGACCAACACCCACGGGCAATAAAGATCGCCGCCGCAACGCCATCACCAACCCCAACCCGCCCACCAGCACCACGCTGAGCCCCAGATACCCCCCGTACCAATTGTCGGGCGCGGCAAAGAGCCAGAAGCGGTAGTTGGACCAGATCAGCAAGTGCCTTAAGGTCGGATCCGGCACGCCCGCGCCCGACCCCTTGCCCCCCAGCGCCAGACCGAATTCCATCCCGCGCAGCCCGGAGTACCCCCGCTCGACCCACATCCCCAGCAACAAATAGGCGCTCAGCACCAAGCCGCAACCCAGCAGCGACGCGCCATAGCCGACCCGCCGCTGCGCCGCGGGCAACGACCATATCCTGCACGCGGCATAGAGACCGAACAATAGCAGCGCAAAGACGCCATAACCCGGATGCGTATAATTCAACGCCGCCAACGCCAACCCCCCGCCCAACGCGCAGGCCAACGGCCGCAACCTCGACCGCAAACGTTCGAAAAAGAAAAACGGCCAGGGCAAGAACGCGTAAAAAAGCCCCAATGCGAAGCGCCCCATCACCAGCACTTGTTGCACGTGCCAAAAACAGAGCACATAGCAAAGCCCCGCCAGAAAACTCGCCGCCCGGCGACACCCCAGCTGCCGCGCCAAGAGATACAACCCCAGCCCCGAGGCGATATGCGCCACACCGAGCACTAGCTTGATCGACTGATAAATATTCCCAAAGAGCAGATCTACCAACCCCGTCGCATAAAAGAACAACGGCCCGTAAAACTGCAAGTAGGGCGAACCCGCACCGAAGTAATAGGTCCAAAAAGGGACTTCGCCACGAGCCAGGGCCTCGGCCGTCACCCAGGCCAGCGAGATGTGGTGCGGCGCATCGCCGGCCCAGCTGAGTTCGCCAGCGGCGAAGTAATAGCGCACACTGACCGCGCTGGCGGCCAATAGCAATATCCGCGTCTTTCTTTCACTCCGGAAAATATCGCGTAAAAAAAAGGTCAACCGCCGCCCAAAGACCTCCAGACCCACCAGCGCCAAACCCGCAACCAGCACCAACCCGAAAAGCAAGCCGTCTACGCCGTCAAAGTCCACGCCCTCGGCCGCAGCCTGGTAAAAACGCAGCGGTCCGCCAAAGCTGCGCCCCGGAGACAGGGCGCTGAACTTCGCCAGTGTCATATACTGCAGCGCGACCAGCAGGCCGGAAAACGCACAGAGCAAGGCCGGGACCAGGATTGGCCGTTTCGCATCGCTATGGCGCGTTTCCCCCATCATCCCTTCCAAACTATGGATTGGCCCCCTTTCGCTCCAGTCCATCCCGTCTTGCGCCCACTCTGACCGCGCCGTAATCTTCTGCTAATTATGGGAACTCTGCTTCTGCTATTGGGCATCCTGCTCCTCGCTCAACCTGCCCGCGCCGGCTCGCTAATCGAAAACAAGAGCTATACCAGCCCCAAGACCACCATCCGCTACTCGCTGTGGGGCGGCACCGAAACCGTCGAAATGAATCGCATCATCTGCGAGAAATTTGTCACCGCCCACCCCGATATCGCCGTCGATGCCTCGGTCTATCCCTGGGGCCAGTACTGGGCCAAGCTCCAGACCCAGACCGCTTCCGGCCTGGCCCCCGACGTCATCTCGATCTACACTGCCGCCATCGGCATCTGGGTCGACCGCGGCGCACTGATGCCACTCGATGCGCTGGTCCAACGCGCCGGGCTCGACCTCGACGATTACTATCAAGCCGCCCTCGACAACTTTATCTGGGACGGCCAGATCTACGCCTTCCCGCTGGAGATTGCCCTCGCCGGGCTGGTCTACTCGATCGACCGCCTCGAAGAAAGCGGCATCCCCCCCGAAGAGTGGCCCAAATCCGACCAATCGCTCTCCTGGGCAGAATACGAAACCCTCGCCCGACGACTGACCCTCAAAAACCCCGACGGCTCGATTGCCCAATACGGCATGGCCGGCGGCTGGAGTTGGAATCCCATTATGTTCCGGCACCGGGGCGGCACCGTCCTCGATCGCCAGGTCGACCCCACCCGCGCCACCGTCGCCGGCAACGAGGCCCTGGCGAGCGGAATTATTGGCGTCTTCGAGGCGATGTACGGCCACCGCTACCACGCCTCGCCCGAGACCGTCAATGCCGCGGGCTTAAGCGGCGACTCGATCCTGCTCTCGCCCAAATTCGCGATGTCGTTCCTCGGCCCGTGGACCCTGCGCAACTTCCAGCGCGCCGGGGTCCGCGTCGGCCTCTCGCCGCCGCCGCACGGCCCCTCGCCGCAACAGCTGATCAGCGTCAACGCCGTCGGCATCTACGCCGGCGCCAAACAGCCGGAAGCCGCCTGGAAGCTGGTCCAGTTTATGGCTTCGGAGGCGGTGCAGCCGATTTTCGGGCAGCGTCTACGCGGCGTACCAGTTCTCAAAAGCGCCAAAGACGCCCTGATCAACAACGACTATGACATCAAAGGGTGCGAGGCCTTTCTCGCCGACCTCGATATCGCCCGGCCCTTCCGCTCCGACACCAATACCTATGTCCCCGCGGCCGTCGACAAGTGGAGCCAGGAGACCGAGCGGCTGCTCGACAACGAATACGACCGCCGCCTCTTCGCGCTGCAGAAAAACTACCCAAACAGCCCCCTGACCAACGACGCCTACAACGCCTTCTCAGATCAGATGAGCGCCTTTGTCGCCGCGACCGTCCGCAACCGCCTGCCCCAGTTGCAACAACAACTCGACGCTGCCTTCGCCCGCGCCCACCGCCAGGAGCCCAGCCCCTTCGTCAGAACCGCCCTGCCCGCGCTGATCCTCGGCGCGTTGCTCGCCGCCCTGGCCGCCTATCTCTTCGCCGTCCGCCGCCAGCACGAGGTCCAGACCCTGCCGCAGCCCCAGACCAATTGGGCTGCCTATCTGTGCCTGGGCCCCTGGCTCTTCGGCTTCGTCTGTTTCACTGTCGGACCGATCCTCGCCTCGACCCTGCTCTCCTTTACCGAGTGGAATATGATCAAGGCCCCGCTGTGGATCGGCGCCCAGCACTACGTCGACATGTTCTCAGATGTCTACTTCGGCATGGGCTTGGAAAAGACCTTCACCTACGCCGCCTTCGCGATCCCCATCTCGCTCATCGGCGGCCTCACCACCGCCGGGCTATTGACCAGCAACATCCGCGGCGCCGATGTCTTCAAGGCCATCTTCTACTTCCCCTCGCTATTCACCGGGGCCGCCGCTGCTATTTTGTGGGTCAATATGTTTAACAAAGAGTACGGCATCGTCAACCGCCTACTCTCGCTCGTCGGCATCGCCCCCATCAACTGGCTCGATACCGACCACGCCTTCTTCACCGTGGTGCTGATGAACTTCTTCTGGATCGGCGGGGCAACCATCATTTACTACGCCGGCATGAAGCAGATCCCCCGCTCGCTCTACGAGGCCGCCGAAATCGACGGGGCCGGCGCCTTCCGCCGGTTCTTCAATATCACCCTGCCGATGCTCTCGCCGGTGATCTTGTTTATGGTGGTGATGACCACCATCGGCGCTTTCCAGGTCTTTACCCCGGCGCTCTTTTTCGCCAGCGACTCGAGCCAGATCGGTGCCCCGGGCGACGCGCTGCGCTTTTACTCGGTCAATATCTACGACGAGGCCTTTAACAACCTGCACATGGGCAAGGCCTGCGCCTGGGCGGTGGTGCTATTTTTGCTCATCTTCGCCATCACCATGGTGCAGTTCAAGCTCTCCAAACGCTTCGTCCACTCCGAGGGCTGACCGCGATGGACGCCTCCCGCATCGGCCTCTACGCCGCGCTCTTCGCCATCACCGCAGTCCTGCTCTTCCCCTTCTACTGGGTGCTCTCCTCCTCGGTCAAATCGCGCGAGGGCATGGCGATGTCACCACCGGCCTTCTACCCCAGCGAGGTCCGTAAAGAAAGCATCGAGATCGCAGCCGACGGCCGCGTGTTCTCCCACGCCGGCAACGACTGGCTGCTCCTGGCCCGGTCAGAAGATAAATTAAACGGTGGAGAGGAAATGGGTGACTACTACGTCCGCCTCAACGCAGACGGCCCCTCGCAACTGGTCGCCTGGCTGCCCAACGCCGCCGTCCAGCCCCAACCGACCGACCAGCGGATCTATCGCTTCCCCCGCGCCCAGGTCCACATCCTCGAAAACGAGAGCCGGATCGCCATCCTGGCCAAAATGGTGCGGCAAAACGAGGAGCAAAATCGCGTCGACGAATTGCTCTTCGCCGTCCCGGCCGGTAGCGATACTGTTGCCGATATACTGACCTTCCACAACGTCCCCCACACCGAGATCCGCCAGTGGCACTTCCGCTGGGCCAACTACCCCGAAACTCTCGCCGGCCCCGAGGCGGCCATCGGCGAAGAGTCGACCGGTTTCTTCACCTATATGCGCAATAGCTTCTTTATCAGCTTTCTGGCGGTGCTTGGGCAGGTCCTGTCGAGCAGCCTGGTGGCCTATGGCTTCGCGCGACTGCAGTTTAAGGGGCGGGAATTGCTTTTTATTTTTTTGCTGGCGACGATGATGATCCCGGGGCAGGTGACCCTGATCCCGCTCTTTTCGATCTATAAGTACCTGGGCTGGATCGACACCTTTTTCCCGCTGATCATCCTGCACTTTACCGCCGGCGCCTTCAATGTATTTCTGATGCGGCAATATATGCTGACCCTGCCCAAGGAGCTCGACGAATCGGCGGCGATGGATGGCTGCGGTACCTTCCGCACCTATTTCTATATCATCCTGCCCAACTGCGTCCCGGTGCTGATCGTCGTCGGCCTCTTCACCTTCGTCTACACCTGGCAGGACGTGATGGGGCCGCTGATCTATCTCGACAATCCCGAATACCGCACGGTGACGCTGGGGCTGGAGTATTTTCGCTCGCCCTATGTCGACAACCGGCACCTGCTGATGACCGGGGCGGTGTTGGCGATGCTGCCGGTGGCGGCGCTTTTCGCGTTCTTCCAGCGCTATATCATGTCGGGGATCGCGACGACGGGACTCAAGGGGTAGGATCCAACCAGGCGATGATCTCGCGCGCCACCATGTCGGGCGCTAGTCCGCCCGTATCGACCCGCACATCCACCATACCACGCAACACTGCCGCGTCCCGTACCGCCGCCTCGATCCGCGCGTCGTTCCATTCGGGTCACTGGCGCTCATTTATCTTTTCGTCTCCACCTCGACCCTAAACCGCACCCCAACCCCGACCTCGGGCGGCATCGTCGCGCCAAAAACCGAATGATCGACGATGACATAGTAGATCCCCGCATGCATCTCCTGCCATCCCGAATCGAATTCACCTGCCAACCCCGCTCGCGACAAACGGTCGAAATAGTCAAACTCCAGC
>JAYYUU010000254.1:0-7558 GCA_036343835.1 Candidatus Latescibacterota bacterium
TTTCGCAGACCAAGGAAGTGAAGATTGGCGAGGGCAAGGCCTGCAAGCTGATTCTGCGCAATGGTAATGTCTATCTGACCGAATTGACCAATCACCTCTTCGGGCCGGATCTCAAAGAGCCCGAAGCCGAGGAGGCCGATGGGGAAGGCGATGCGGTCGAAGAGGCCATGGCCGAGGCCAAGGCCGAGGAGAAAGGCCAGGGCTAGCGCCCCAACGGATAGCTCGCTGCAGTGGGGCGAGGAGACCTCTACTCTGGCCGACGGCTCCGGCGACGGCATCGATTTTCACCAGGCCTATCTGAAAATGGACCGGTTTCTGAGAAGATAATCTAACGGTCCCTGCTTATTTGTTATATCCCATGAAGGGGGTCAGATCGTCCAAATTTTAGTATTATGTATAGGTTGTTCCCCCATTGGTAGCTAGACACAATTTTAATACGTGTAGGGCGTTTCCCGGCCATTGCTGACACGTAGGTAATCCGCAAGAAAGGATCTACCGAGAGGGGCGTTATTTTTTACCTTCTCCCGCGTTCTCCATGCCCCTCCAGCTAGACAACCCAGGTAAGAGACGATGGATCGACGGCCCGATCGACAAGTGGCGACCCGCAAAGATGCGGCCCGCAAGCTGACGGGAGCTAAACGGCGTGCCTTATCGAAAAGCCGATCACCCTGGAAAAACGCTCCCACAGCGTGCGCACAGCCCTGACCGCAACACCGCAGGTGAGTCAGGCCAGCACGCCCCGATAGATCGCCGCCGCATCGTCCTCTGCCACCGCCACCGGATTGGGATCGAGCAGACGCCGCACGCCCATGGCGATCTCGATCATCCGCGGAATATCCTCCGCGCCCAGTTCCGCATTCGCCAGCGAGCCATAGGGCGTGTGCCGCCGCCGCAACCCGTCGATCCAACCCGCCATAAGTTCGACGCCCTCTTCGCGGCTTTTGCCGCCCAGCTCCAGTCCGGCCGCGCCAGCGGCGAAATAGTATTTGTCGGCCACCGCCGGGGCGTTGTGCCGCATCACCCCGGGCAACACCAGCGCCACCGCCGTGCCGTGGGGCACGGGCTTGCCGCGCTCGAAGGAGACCTTCTCGATCCCATAGCCGAGTGCGTGGCCGGCACCGGTGTTGATCGGGCTCAACAGCAACCCGGCCAATAGCGCACAACGCGCCATCTGGTAGCGCGCCTCCGCCGCGCCACCCGCCACCGCCTGCTCATAGGCTGGACAACCCGCCGCAAGCGCTACCCGCGCCACCGCGTCGCCGATCTCGTTGCTCTTCTGCGAGGCCGTACACTCGAGCGCATGGCCCAGCGCGTCGAGCCCCGTGATCGCGGTCAACACCGGTGGCAGATCCCGGTGCAATAGCGGGTCGACCAGTGCCACCTTGGGCTGCAGATAGTCGCTGTAGAGCGCCTGCTTGCCCGTCTCGTCGGCGACCACCGTCACCCGGCTGGCCTCGCTGCCGGTGCCCGCGGTGGTCGGAATGCCAATCAGCGGTGCCCGCGGCGGTTTTTCGAAGAGATCAAAGCCGAAGTAATCCCTGACCGAGCCGCCACACGCCGCCACGCAGAGCGCCGACTTGGCGGTGTCCATCGTGCTGCCCCCGCCCAGCGCCACCACCACCTCGAACTCCGCCGCCGCCAGCACCCGGGCACAGTCGTCGACGCTGGCGACCGAGGGATTGGGCGCGATCTCACTGTAGCTGCCCACCACTGCGAGATCGCTCAGGGCCGAGCGCACCTGTTCGGTCAGCGCCGGGATGCCCGGATCGTGGATCAGCAAGACCCGGCCAGCACCAAGGCGGACGCACTCCTCGGCTAACCCGGCCAGCGCCCCTTCCCCCAGGATCACCCGCCGCTGGTCGAATTTGAATATCGCGCCGAGCTCCGCACGCCGGTCCTCGGCGGCGAAATACGCGCTATTGGCCAGCAATTCCTCGTTGATTTGCACACCGCCCATTGCACTCTCCTTGGCTTGGGTATCCGTCTTGCCTCCCCGCGGGGATTTGTGCAATATATACACTGCACCACCGCCATACAAAAACACGGAGAACCGCATGACCCAAGACGCCGCCCAGACCTACGCCAAAGAGGGTTTTCTCACCCGCGTCAACCTCTTCGGCGCCAGCGAAATCGACCACTACCGCGCCTGCTTCGACGAATTGGAAGAGCGCGAGGGCCGCGAAAAGTGCCAGATCGGCCTCCAGGCCCGCCACCTCGACGAGGAGTTCATCTGGCAGATGGCCACCGACCCGCGCATCGTCGACGCGATGCAGAAGGTCATGGGCGACGACATCATGCTGCTGTCGACCCACTTCTTCTGCAAATACCCCGACCCCGAGGCCAAAAAGTTTGTCGCCTGGCACCAGGACGTCACCTACTGGGGCCTGCAACCGCCCGAAGCCCACACCGCCTGGGTCGCCGTCGACGACAGCGACCCGGAAAACGGCTGTATGCGGGTTATTCCCGGCTCGCACAAAAATGGCATCGCCACCCACGGCGAGTCCGCACAGGAGGGCAACCTGCTCAGCATCAACCAGGAAATCCCCGACGAACTCGTCGACACCAGCCAGGCCTTCGACTTAGAGCTCAAAGCCGGCCAGCTCTCGATCCACGACGGCCAGCTCTTCCACGCCAGCAATTCCAATACGTCCGATCGGCGGCGCTGCGGGCTGACGCTGCGCTATATCGCCCCCCACGTCGAGCAGGTCGAGCTCAATTCACTGGGCAGCAAATACCCGACGATCCTGATCCGCGGCGAGGACCGCTACAGCCACTTTCCCGTGCAGCCACAGCCCTTTCCGCTGGCTTCGTGATACCGGCCCGGAGCGGATCGTCTGTTATAGGCCCTAGCGAAAATCGCTAAAATCACCGCGACCGGACCCCCAGCTTTAGCAGGTAATGAGGTGCTATAAACAGCGACAAACGCAACTTCAACCGAGCACTACAAGGAGCACGACATGGCCCAGTATGATCGGATGGCCGTTCTCAACGCCATCTACGACACCGGCATCGTCCCGGTCTTTTACAACAAGGACCCGGAAACCACGATCAATATCGTCGAGGCCTGCGCCAAAGGCGGCGCCCGCTGCGCCGAATTCACCAATCGCGGCGACCTGGCCTACCACGTCTTCACCGAGACCGTGCAGCACGTGATGGCCAACGGCATCGACATCATCATGGGTGTCGGCTCGATTTGCGACGCGCCCACTGCCGCCCTCTATATCGCCAATGGCGCCAACTTCGTCGTCGGCCCCTTGCTCAACGCGGAGGTTGCCCGCCTCTGCAATCGCCGCAAGATCCCCTACTCGCCCGGCTGCGGCTCGGTTTCCGAAATCGGCCAGGCCGAGGAGTTGGGCGTCGAGATCGTCAAGGTCTTCCCCGGCAGCGAGGTCGGCGGCCCGGCCTTCGTCAAGTCGGTGCTCGGTCCCTGCCCCTGGACCCGGATCATGCCCACCGGCGGCGTCGATGCCACCCGCGAAAGCCTTGCGGGCTGGTTTAAGGCCGGGGTTGCCGCCGTCGGCGCTGGCTCCAAGCTGATCACCAAGGAGCTGGTCGAGGCCAAGGACTGGGACGGATTAGCTGAGAATGTCCGCCAGAGCGTCGAGTGGATTGGGGAGATCCGCGCCGAGATGGCCGGTTAGCGGCACTGCAGCTTCGCAGTCGCCGGATCTCCCGCCACGCGCGGGCTCAGGCGACGACTGCCCACGAAATTCTAAAAGCAGATCGAGCGCGGTGGCCAGCGCCTTGCGCAACTCCGGGTCACCGTGGGGATCAGGCTCAATACCGGCCGCGCGGTCGCCCGGTAAACTCGGCGATCTCGCGGCCGGAATAGCGCCTCACGCTCCTCTGGCCGCAGCACCTTAAGCGCCGGCTCGATGCGTGCAACTCGCCGTTGATCGTAGGGTCATCAGCGGCCCAACCAAGTTCATGAATGCATCGGGCGATCATCTTCACGAGCCAGACTTAGTTTTTTAATCAATGCCCAATGCCGCGTAGATACGCCCGGTTGATCCGCATCTTCTCCTCCTCAGACCGCTCGGCCTCACCCGGACAGACCGTGATCCAATCCGCATAACCCGTCTCTTCCAACGCCGCCATAAACGCCACATAGTCGCACATCGGCCCCTCGCCCAACTCGACCGTCCGGCCGTCTTTGAAGTCGTGGAGATGCACATAGGCGATTCGCGCAGCGAAATCGCGGACCGCCTGTACCGGATCGTAGCCCCAGTGTACTGCGTGCGACATGTCCATACAGAGTTTGCACGCATCGAGCCGCCCCATAAAGCGCTTCCACTCCGCTTCGCCATTGACCAGGTGGTTGATATGCGGGTGAAACGTGACGCACACCCCCAGCTTGTCGCCGTAGACGGCCAGATCTTCGTAGACCGCAGCCATCTGATCCAACTCCTCGTCCGTACCTTCCCTATCCCCTCGCCCGGGCCCCTTGGTCATAAAGGTTTTGACTCCCAAATCAGCGGCGAATTCGATCCGCCGCTTGCTGATCTGATGACTTGGATCCTCGACACTCAAGGTCGCGTTGGGGCCGCAGACGGCGGCGATATCGACGCCGAATTCTGCGCACAATCTGCGCACCCGACCCGGTGTCCCCAACCAATCGAGCGGTTGCCGTGCCTCCCAGCCGTCCCAGCCAGCCGTGCGCAACGCATCCAGCTGCCGCGCCAGATCGGGCGCTTTCCAAAACAGACCGCTATACGCCAGTTTGTAGCTCATATCCTCCATCCTCCGGGTGAATTCAACACCGTCGCATCCATCGATTTCATAACGCCAGCAGACGGCTCGCGCATCCAGGCGCTCAACGGCTATTTGGGGGGCTGTGAACAAACCAAACTCGAGACCCGGTGAAGGCCGCGAGTTTGATTACCTGGGGTCCCACAAGCATCCGCGAATTCGAGCTAAAGCAAGAAGACCGGCAACTGCGCGAGACCTTCACCTGGAGCGTGCGCGAATTGCGCTTCCTACCGCGAGTTGGCTGCCGAGGGCCGCGAAATGGGCCACTGCGTCTATTCCTACGCCAAGAGTTGCCGCAGTGGCAGCACTTCGATTTGGTCGCTGGGCCTAGAAAACGAAAAGGGCCAGCGCCAGCGCACCCTCACCATCGCCGTCGAACCCCGCGCCCGGGCCGTCACCCAGGTCCGTGGTCGCTTCAACGCCCTGCCCGGTGGCAAGACCAACAAAAAGAATCTCGAACGCGCCTACCAGCGGCTGCTCGCCAAGTCACAGAATGTGCTGGGGCAGTGGATGAGCAACGAATTTCTCAGCAAAACCTACTGATCAGATCGTCACAGGGCGAACTCGTCCCCGACGCGGCCAAACGACGAGGTAAAGAAAAAGGTGCTGCCCTCGCCCTGCTCGCTCTCGACCCAGATCCGCCCGCCCATTTTCGCGACCAGCCTGCTGGCGATGGCCAGACCCAGACCCGTCCCCTCGTGCTGGCGCGTCGCCGAGGGATCGACCTGAGTAAAGACGTCGAAAATCGCCTTCTGCTCGGCGGCGGGAATGCCGATGCCGGTGTCCTTCACCGCGAAGCGCAACGCAACCTCCTCCACGCTCTCCTGCTCGCGGGAAATGCGAAAGTAGAGTTGGCCGGCATCGGTGAATTTGATGGCATTGTCGATCAGGTTCGCCGCGATCTGGCGCAAGCGGCCGGCGTCGCCCACCAATAAGTCGGCGACTTCCGAATCCGTTTCAAAGCGGAACTCGAGCCCTTTTTCCAACGCCCGTTGCTCCGCCTGACTGAGCATGCTGCTCAGACAATCGTGCAGCGCGAACGGATTCTGTGCCAACTCCAGATCCTCGCCGTCGACCCGGGTAAAATCGAGCAAATTGTTGAGCAGACGCAAAAGCCCTTCGGCGGGCTGGTGCATCCGTTCCATAAAAGTCCGCTGCTCGGGTGTCAGATCCATATCGAGCACCACCCCGCTCATTCCCAGGACGCCATTCATCGGCGTGCGGATCTCGTGGCCGATATTGGCGAGAAACTCGCTCTTGGCCCGATTGGCAGCTTCGGCCTCGTCCCGAGCCAGACGCAGGGCGACAGCCGTCTGCCGGTGTTCGTCGATCTCGCGTTCTAGTTCGGCCAGATGGCGCTCTCTGGCCTCGATATCGCCCAGCCGGCGGAAGGCCTCCGACAGCAACTCAGACAGCCGCTCCAGACAGACGATGTTCTGGGGAGTAAAGGCGTCGGGCTCTTCGCTATTGATCGCCAACGTGCCGTGCGAGAAGGGCACGTCAATGACCGCGCGGATCGCCCGGCCGTAGTGGCACTTGAGCGCTTCGCGCTCGGCGTAGGGATCGTCCCGGTACAGGTCGGGGCGATACACCGGCCCGGCAGCACCCCAAAACCGCGTCATGGTACCACCGACCGGGATTGTGACCAGGGGCAGGACTTCCCCTCCGGCGGCAAAGGAATGCACGATAAAGCGGTGCTGGCTCTCCTCCCGGTTGATGGAGCAAAAGCTGCAAAAGGCGAAGGGCAAACCCAATATCCCCAGCGCTTCGCATCCGGCCCGATACACCTTGACAATATCATCCCGTTGCTCCATGCCCATATCTGCTCGCGAACCAGCTGATCGGCGACCTCCTCGCTCGCTTGGCGCTTGCGTTCACTGATATCCTGCAGCATGACCAGATAGCCGTCCCGCCGCGTCTGGGTCTGGTCCATGGCCAGCAGCGATATCTCGCAGGACAGCTTGGACGCGGATAGCACGACTTCGCTCTGCTCCTGCCCGGCATCGATTAGTTCCGCCAACTCGGCCAATATCTCGTCGGCGGTCAGACCGATGAGGTCCCCCTGCTGTCCCAGCAACTCCACCGCCGCCGGGTTGGCATCGATGACGCGACGCTGCCCGTCCAGCACCAGCACCCCATGGCCCATATTCTCCACCACCAGATTTCGGGCTATCGGGGCCAGTTCCAGCAGGCCGAAGCGCCGCAAAGCCCAGGCGCAGGCCATCCCGGTAAAGCTAAAGGCGAAGGGCGTCAGATCCAGATGGGGAAAGGGATTGAATCCAAAGATATAGAGCGCATTGGCGATCCAGGGCAATAGCGTGGCGGCGACCATTGCACCGATCTGGCGGCGATATGTCGGCGCCGAGTGCAAAAACTGCCGCATCAGGAGCAAAGTGCCCAAAAGAAGCAGCACATACGAATAGGCGGCGTGGAGCCAAAAACCAGTCCCCGGCGCTACGGTCAGCACCTGGAACCCGGAATACTCTACGAGGCAGATCTCGCTCCAATAGAAGGCGTGGAATTCGGGATCCCAAACCATCACCAGCACCAGCGCCGGCTCGATGAGCAATAAGGCGCACAGCGCCGGGGGCAGCTGCTGATCGCTATAGTCCAGGGCAAAGAGCAGCATGGCCGCCGGCGTGATGACGACGCCGATATAGAGCACCCCAATCCAGAACATCTTGGCGTCTGGGGAAACACTGGCCATTTCCAGCGCCGAAGCACCCGACCAGATCGCCGCGCCCAACAGCAACAGGCACAGCGGCCAGGTGCCGGGTAGGTCGCGATGCCGCCAGGTATAGAACGCGAC
>JAYYUU010000255.1:0-9310 GCA_036343835.1 Candidatus Latescibacterota bacterium
CTACTAGGGGGTCGCTCCTGATTGTAAAAGCGCCGATAGTCCTCCACAAAGACGCGAGTTTCGGCAATTGAAAAGAAGAATTCTCGATTCAGAAACTCTTCTCGAAGGCGGCTATGAAAACTCTCGATGAAGCCATTTTGCCACGGACTACCCGGCTCGATATACAGCGTCTGGACGTCAGCGGTATAACACCAATCCCGAATAATCTGGGCGATAAATTCCGAGCCATTATCCGAGCGAATATACGCCGGAGCCCCGCAATGCTCGGCCAGCCGTTGGAGCGTATCCAACACGTGGTCACTGGTGATCGAGCGGGCGGGGTGAATGACCAACCATTGGCGGGTATATTCATCCACCATCGTCAGCATCTTCACGGGCCGGCCGTCGGTGGTCCGATCCATAATGAAATCCCACGACCAGACGTGGCCTGGATACGCCGCCTGCACCGGATAGCCCCTCGGCGACCGGGGGCGCCGTTTCCGTTTACTCACTGGCCGCACGCCCAAGCCTTCCTGCCGACGCACCCGTTGGACGCGTTTGCGATTGACCGTCCAGCCTTCGCGACACAGCAGCTGATGAATAAATCGATAGCCCCAACGCGGGTGCTGCTTCGACAACGTAATAATTCGCTGTTCCAAGCGTTGCCGCCGATCCGTCGGCCCCTTTGATCGATGATAATAACTCGACGGCGCCAGATCGACCACCCCACACGCCCGTCGCGTCGAGCACAGGCCCTGCTGGGCAACATGCTGGACGGCTCGTCTTTTGTGCGACGGGCTTACCATTTTTTTGCATTGATCTCTTTCAAGACCCGGATATCCACCATCGCTTCGGCCAGCATCTTTTTCAACTCGACGTTTTCTTTTTCTAACGCTTTTAACCGCTTGGCATCGGCGATCTCCATACCGCCGTATTGCTTCTTCCAGCGATAGAAAGTCCCTTCGGCGATGTTATGCTCGCGACAGATTTCAGCCACCGTTTGGCCGCCATCGGATTGCCGTAAAATGCGGATAATCTGTTCGACACGGCGGGGTTTGCTCGCTTTGCGCTTCATGAGTATTCTCCTCGTTCCGGGAAAGAAAATACTCACATCCAAACTTGTCCAGTTTTACGGGGTCATGCCATCGTCCTCAAAGAGGCTCTCAGCTTTGCTCTCGTCCTCCTCCTCGTCCTCACCGTCGTCTCCGAAGAGGCTCTCAGCTTTGCCTTCTACTTCGCTCTCGTCGTCGTCGTCGTCCTCACCGTCTTCGAAGAGACTTCCGGTTTTGCTCTCGTCGTCGTCGTCCTCTTCATCAAAGAGACTCTCGGTTTCGTCCTCCTCTTCTACACCTGCGAAGGGATCTCCCGACTCTCTCAGGGCGGAGTCAGTTCCTGTCGTTGGCGGGTTGGTATTCGTTGCCAGGTCGGTCTCTTCGAGTGCGGCTTCCTGCGATGTCTCCTCATGGCCATGTTCGCTGAGTAGATCGGCAATGCGCGATGCCAACTCCGAATCGACATAGGGGCGGGCGACCAGCAGTGACTCGACGATCCTGTCGTCCAGTTCTTCGTCCGCTTCGACCCGGTCCAGCAAGAGGCGCGCGTAGTGCCGCATCAGGAATATTTTTTCTTCCTGCCACAGCGTTGCTTCCAGGTCCTGTGCGGTGGGCTGGCTCATCGATCTTCGCCTTTGGTCGGTTGAGATTCTTTGGCGATGACCGAGGGATAGACTCCGGGCCAGAGGCGCTTATTCGCCTTCCAGTGGGGCAAGCCATTTTTGCCGTGGATGGCGATTTTCTGTTCTCTCTGCACGATATATACCATGCGCAGGGGGCCGCGATTCCCATGTTTGTAGCGCGTGGAGGTGCAGGCGTTGCAACTCTGTTCAAAGAGGTGCTCTTGCAATGACTCGCCGCTGATTATGCGGTCGTAGATGTCTTCGAGGGCGGATTTCTGGCGCACGTAAGGGGTTGGCAGCGACCACTGTCTGGCATAACCCATCAGTTTGCGGTCGGGTCGGCGCAAGGTGCAATTGAGAAGGTCGAAACTGCAAAGGGCCCAGTGCGGACCGTGGATGGGATCGGTATAGAAGTTCTGCTTTTCGTACCAATTGGGCGTTTTGCGCCGCGTGTAAAAGTAGTCTGGGTAGGTCAGGCGCAGGTTTTCTAGATTGCAGGGCTGTCGTCCCTCAATGCCGATGGAGGGATTGCGAAAAACCAGCAGATTTGAGGCGAAGATCTTGTGCAATCCGGCCAGGTTGGCTGCGGCCAGGTGTTTGGCTACCTGGGGAAGGCCAAAGAGGGTATTGAGCAACTGGTCCAGATTCTGGAGGTGGGATTCGCGCTCGGTGTCGGAGAACTTCAGACGGAGGATTTCCTCGTGCTGTTCTAGAGAGATGAAGCGCTCCATGAGGATCCAGCGGGCCTTGTCCTCGATCGAGAGCGTATCCATCTCGGGCATCGGGCCATCGATCTGGGGCATTTTTTTAATTGCCCGACGGCGGCGGCCGGTTATATCTTCGGGGTCTGAAATCGCCGCTTCGGGTGCGAGTGAGTCGAACTCATCGGCATCATCCGTGCCCGTCAAGCGGTCGATCATCGGTTTGACGTGATGACCTAGCTCGTAGGCAAGCTGCGAATCTTCTACGGGTTCTACGAGCCCGTTTTCCAGATTCAGAATGGTCTGGGCGAGAGCGTCTCGATCCATGGTCTGGCTGGTTGGAGTCGGGGTATATAATCCAGTCATAGCGCCGCGCGTCAACGAGGCGGACGAAGGGGCTAAAATAAATAGAAAATGCTCTACATCCACCTGTATATAATAAGACTTAAAACTACTTAAAAGAAAGCCGAAAGTCAACGTAATTAGCTATGGCTCTCATCGTCCAGACAGACAAACTCACGCCGCGCACCGCAGATGAGTTGATTGTCGATTTTCTCGGCTATGCGCACGGGGCTCTACCAGGCGACGATCTGGAGGTCGATTTGGGTGCCCTGCACTTTATCGATCCCTATGGATTGCTGGCTTTGTGTCTGCTGGCGCGTTATGGCCGCATCCTCTCTGCGCGGGTCGCCTTTCACCTCCCCCAGGCCTATGCCCTGCGCACCTATTTGGGGCGGGTGCGTTTTGCCGAAGCGGTGGATGGCATCGACCTGAAGGGACCGACCCTGGTCGTCGATCAGGAGCGCGAAAAAACCGCTAGCGAAACGCTGCTGGAAATTACCCGCATCGAGGAACGGGTGGATGTCGAAGCCGTATTGGGAAAGATCGGCCAGCGGGTGGAGGCCATTCTGGCCGAGGAATTGCGCTATACCGAGGTCGAGATCAACCAGTTCAAGAATGTCGTGGCTGAACTGTGCCACAATATCCTCGATCACAGTGAGAATTGGGGCTATTTGACGGCGCAGCGCTACGTGGATTCGCGGGCGGGTAAGAAATACGTGGTTATCGGGGTGGGGGATTTGGGGATTGGGATCAAGAAAAGCCTATCGGTGCGCTATGAATCGGCAGAATGGTCGCACGGCGAGGCGATACTCAACTCGTTGAAGAAGCATTTTTCACGCGATACGACTCGCGGTTTGGGGCTGTATATCGTCAACCAGATCTGCAATCGCTACAATGGCTCGCTGCATATTCGCTCAGGGGATACCCGCGTCTATATTCGCGGCCAGCGCCATTGGGAGCACGTGTCCACGCATTTTCCCGGGACCCAAATCGCCATCGCGCTCTACCAGCGCGACGGGGGCTAATGCCAGTGTTTGGCGAGCGTCATACCCCTCCTAAACCCCCCCGCTACGAGCCTTTTTTGCTGCTTGGATTAGCGGTGGTAATCGCCCTAGTCGTGCTGGCCGCCTACGTCGGGCTCAGCATCCTGGTTGAGGGCGGCGAGCAACCGCTCTAACCCACTATGTAGTTGCTCGGCCAATCCAAGGTCGATCATTTTGTGGCTGGCTCAAATAAAAAAGCACTTGACAGCAAGGGGGCATACGGCTAGTTTTATTATTAATTGAATTCAGTTAAACTGCTTTATATTTAGGCTTTTAAAAAGAGATACAACGATGGATTCAGTCGTTGCAGAACGCGGAGCACAGCAGGCCATCGGCACTGCTCCGCCCTATCGTTTCGCCGCCGAACAGGGCATACTCAGCGGTCGGCCCAAGGGCGCTGAATTGCTCGAAGATCTGATGGGGCATCTGCTTCGCGGTCCCGACAATGCGGCGACGCCGCTCGATTTCGGCCAGGTTTCCTTTGTGGATGTATCCTGTGCCGACGAGATGCTCAACAAATTGCTCTTGCGGCTGCGCAGCGGCGAGTTGGGCAGCCGCTATGTCTACGTGGTCGAAGCCAATACCTCGGTGCGCGAGACCGTCGAGGCGGTGTTGCAACTGCGCGAGCTCGCCGTGCTCTATCGCAGTGATGAGCAGGTCGAATTGTTCGGATTGCTCAAGCGGCCGATGCGCGAGGCCCTCGACGTATTACTGGAACACAAATGCGCGACTTCGGCCGAAATTTCCGCTGCGCTGGGCAAGAATGTCAATATCGTCTGCAATCGGCTCAATGCCCTTCAACGCATGGGATTGGTCTGCCGTCTGCGCGATGGTTCGGTGGAGGGTGGCGGTCGCCAATACCATTATGTCTCGATTCTCTAAAGCGAGTGTTGTCGGAGTGGCGCTGGTGCTGGCCTTCGCCCTGGGCGCGGTGGCGGCCAAGAAGCGCCTCGACCAGCTGCTGGCCATCGAGGCCAGTGTCGAAAACTTCCGCGCCGAACCCAATGGCGCCAAGTTGGGCACCCTGCTAAAGGGGACCGAGATCGAGCAGATCGGCGAGGACGGCGAATGGGTGCGCTTCCGCGTCGAAGGCTGGATATGGGGGCCTTCGCTCGAGGGCTACGAGGAGCAAGAGGAAGCAGTGCGTGCGGTGGCGGACGAGCCCATCTCGCCCCTTCAGAACGAGTTGCCTCGGCTCAAAAAATTGGTCAACGACAAATATGGCCGGTTTTACGGTGTCGATCTCGACGGGGATCTGGGGCGATTGCGGCTCAGGTTCAGGGTGCGCGATATCGATCGCGAGGTGCTGGAACGCCGCGTGTTGTCCGTGCAGCGCGGGGCCGTCGATATCCTGGCTGGCGCCGTCGACTTTGACGAAGTCCGCATCGAGACCAATCGCCCCGACGGCAGCGGCGAAGTGGGATTGTTTATCGCCGCGACCAGTGCGGCCGATTTGGCCCGCTACGGCGACGAATTTGCAAGCTGGCGAGCGCAGACGCGCTTTTCGACCGATGGGGGTGAGACGTGGGAAGAGGAAGAATAGGCCATGCGCAATTCGCGCTCCCGGGGGAGAGTCGCTATCGCGGGGGAAATCCAAGATCGTGCGAAAGGCAGCTGCTAACGCCATGCTGGATCTCTACGCCGTAAAAACGCAAATCGACGATATGGTGGCCGACGAGCGCCGGGTGCAGGAGGATTTTCGCGCCGTGCTCGAGTTGGCGCTTGCTGAGTATCGGCGCTGGGTGCCCGAGTGGGAGATCCTGGCCCAGAAGATCGACAAGAGCCGCACCTCCTGGCTCTTGCCCGGCTTGGCCGAGGGCTTGGGCGGGGGCAGCGCCCTGCCCGAGCGTCCCACCGAAATCAGCATCGCCGCCACCGATGGTTCGCAAATCTTTCCCGACCGCCACGAAGTGTCTTCCTGTTTTCTGATCAATATCGGCTATATCCTGCTGCACTACGGCACGGGCGAGAAGCCGCTGATGAATAGCAAGCCGACCCTCTACTACCGCGAGGAAGAGGTCTTTGAGGAATGGGGCGGCCGGCGGATTTTTATCAATCGCGAACTGGTCGGCCTCAAGCGCGGTTTAATGGAATTTACCGAACTCGCCGATCTGGCCCTGGCCGCAAGCGCCGAGGGGCATCGCACGCTGGCCCTATCCGATGGGACGTTGATTCTGTGGAATCTGGAGGGCAAGCCGCAAGATTTCAAAGAGGCTTATCTCAAAGCTACGCTCGCGGCGATGGAGGGCTTGCGCCAGGCGCGGTTGCCGGTGGCGGGCTATATCAGCCAGCCGGGCAGCCAGGAGCTGATCAACTCGCTCAAGTTGGGCCTGTGTCCCTTGGAAGTTGCCGATTGCGATCGCTGCCCCTACCAGGCGGAAAACCAACTCGGCTTCAGCGCCGACGAAATCGGCGTCTTGCAGGGGGATTTGTGGTGCGGTCACAGCTTGCCCTGCAGTCCACTTGAGGGTCTCAACGACGCGGTGCTATTGCGCCAGGTGCTCAGCCCCGGGCAGCGCACGCCGCTGTTTCGCAGTTCCTCCAAGATTCTCAATGAATACGGCCCGCACCGGGTGTACTATTTCTATTTACACGTCGGTGCCGAGATCGGCCGGGTCGAAGTACCCGAATGGGTCGCAATAGATCCCGAGTTGCTCGCACTGGTCCACGCCTGTCTCTGCGACCAGGCCGAGAAGGGTGAGGGCTACCCGGTCGCCCTTTCCGAGGCGCACGAGCGCGCCGTGGTCCGCGGTGCCGACCGCGACACCTTTTACCGCTTCTTGCGCGACACCTTTGTCAAAAACGACATCCAGACCAGCGTATCGACCAAGAGCTTCAAAAAGCGCTACGCCGGCATCTAGGAGATATGGCCAGAGTGGACACCGTCAAAGAGAGCAAGCCCGGTCCCTTGAGCCGCTTTATGCCCGACAAAGCGCCACTGCGCGACGAATTCGGGTCCGAGCGCGACTACGCGGGCGAGATCGTCGAGAGTAGCACCACCGAGTTGATCGCCGAAGCGCGGGAATTGCACGGCGCGCCGTCCTTCGGGCAGTTTATCCGCGTCGAGGTCGAGATGCCGGTGGTGGGCATCGTCTTCAATGTCTTTACCCACTCGATCGAGCCCAATCGCCGGCCCACCGCCTATGGCAAGACCGAAGAGGAGCTGCGTCTCGAGCAGCCGCAGATCTTCGAGCTATTGCGCACCGAATTTCAAGCGCTGGTCATCGGCTATCTCGATGGGGGCGCACCGGTGCAGATTTTGCCGCCGCAACCGGCCCGGATCCACAGTTTTGTCCACCTGTGCGCCGATGAGGAGATCCAGGCTTTCACCCGCACCGACGACTATTTGCGCCGTATTCTCAACACCGCCAAGATTCCCACCGACGAGTTGTTGATCGCGGTGCTGCGCCACACCTTGCGCGCCCATGCGCACTCGCGCACTTATTTGGTGCGGGTGGGCAGGGAGCTTTCCAGGCTGATGGGCGACGACTACGACCGGCTGAGCTCGGTTATTCGACGGGTGGCGAACTAAAATGGCAAAACGCAAGGGCAATGGCCTGGCCGCAGCCGCAACGCGCGATCAGCAGATCGGGGTGATCACCAAGGGCTCGCTGGTCGATGGTCTGGAGATGAAGCTCGACTCCGAACAGAATGTCGAGGATATGAAGGCCGGCAAGTTCGTGGTGATCGAAGGGGATAAGAATGACTTCTTCTCGATGGTTACCGATATGCGCCTCGACGCCAACAATCAGGAGGTCTTGCTGCACCCCCCGAGCCAGGAAGACGAGTTGTTGCGCAAGGTACTCGCCGGGACCAGTACCTACAATATCGTCTCGCTCAGGCCGATGCTGATGATGCCCAAGACCGCCGGCGAAGACGAAGGTCCGCGTCCGGTCAAAGCCATTCCCAGCCATTTCTCCGAAGTTCAGGAAGCCATGGAGCACGACGTGGCCAAGATCTTCGGCCGCGAAGGAGATCCGGAAGGTCGCTATTTCAGCATCGGCAACCCGCTGGACATGGATACCCAGGTCTGTCTCGACATGATCCGCTTCGCCGAGCGCTCCAATGGCATCTTCGGCAAAACCGGTACTGGAAAATCCTTCCTTACCCGTCTGGTATTGTGTGGTTTGATTCACTACGACAAGGCGGTCAACCTGATCTTTGACATGCACAACGAGTACGGCTTCAAGGCGATGAAGGAAAATGGCTCGACCTCGACCTTTGTCAAAGGCCTCAAACAGCTCTTTGGCGAAAGAGTGGCCATATTCTCGCTCGATCCGCAATCGACCCGTGCCCGGGGTGTCCAGGCCGACCACGAGGTCTATATCTCCTACGACCAGATCACCGTCGAGGACATCGCCCCGTTGCAGGACGAGCTCAAGCTCAACCCCACCGCCGTCGAGTCGGCCTATCTGGTCTACGCCATCTACAAGGATCGCTGGTTGCGCACGCTGCTGGGCCTGGAGGGGCCCGATGTCGAGGAGTTCGCCCGCGAGATCGGCGCCCACGCCGGGTCGCTGGTCGCTCTGCACCGCAAGCTCAAGCGGCTCGAGAATTTCCCCTTTATGGTCTCCAAACTCACCGATGGCGATGTCGTCGACCGCATTATGGAGTATCTCGACAAGGGGATCAATGTCGTGCTCGAGTTCGGTCAGCAGACCAGTATGCTCTGCTATTTGCTGGTGGCCAATATCATCGCGCGGCGGATCCACGAGATGTACGTCAAGAAGAGCGAGCGTTTCTACGCCACTCAGCGCGCCGAAGACCAGCCGCGCCAGCTGATGATCACCATCGAGGAAGCGCACAAATTCCTCAACCCCTCGGCGGCCAAGCAGACCATTTTCGGCACCATCGCCCGCGAGATGCGCAAATACTATGTCTCGCTCTTGGTGGTCGACCAGCGGCCTTCGAGCATCGACGACGAAGTGCTATCGCAGATCGGCACTCGGATCACCGCCCTGCTCAACGACGAGAAGGACATCCAGGCGGTGCTCACCGGCGTCAGCGGTACCGAGGGGTTGCGCAGCGTCCTGGCCAGTCTCGACTCCAAGCAGCAGGCGCTAATCCTGGGCCACGCGGTGCCGATGCCGGTAGTGATCAAAACCCGCGATTACGACGTCCAGTTCTACCGCGATATGGGCTGTCTGGACGACCTGCCCGAAAAGGAGCGCCAGACCGCAATCAAAAAGGGCACGGCGGCCCTCTACGGCGATAATTAGCCGCTTGTATTATCGGGCATCCCTGCTTTCCTTTGAGGGATGCCGCCCAACCACGCAGAGATTTTCCCCGCCGTCCGGCGCTACTGGTGCCAAATTATCGGGGCGCTATTTGCCTTTGCCTTATTGCTCCGGTGGCCCTGGCCTGGTCCGCAGTGGCAGCATGTAGACGAACGGGCTTTTATCCTGCACCCACTGGGTTTTTGGGGTGGCGACTTCAACCCGCATTTCTTCAACTATCCGACATTGCATTTCTATCTGTCGTCGGCCCTTTACTATCTCTACTATCTAATCTTCAGTGTCCAATCGCGCGCCGATTTTCTCGCCTATCACTATTTTGTCGGCGGCGCAGAG
>JAYYUU010000256.1:0-6996 GCA_036343835.1 Candidatus Latescibacterota bacterium
GAAGGCCCCACCGCAGATAAAGAGTATATTGCGGGTGTTCATCTGGATCATCGGCTGCTCGGGATGCTTGCGACCGCCCTTGGGCGGGAGATTGGCGGTGGTGCCCTCCAGAATCTTGAGTAGCGCCTGCTGCACGCCCTCGCCCGACACGTCGCGGCTGACCGCTGGCGTAGCGCTCTTGCGGGCGATCTTATCGACCTCGTCGAGATAGAGGATGCCCTTTTCGGCGCGGGCCACGTCGTAGTCGGCCGCCTGCAATAGACCCACCAGGATATTTTCCACGTCCTCGCCGACATAACCCGCCTCGGTGAGGATGGTGGCATCGGCGATGGAGAAGGGCACCTGTAAGATTTTAGCCAGCGTCTTGGCCAGCTCGGTCTTGCCCACGCCGGTGGGGCCGATGAGCATTACATTGCTCTTCTCCAGCTCCACCTCGTTCAAGGTCACATTGGTGCGGATCCGCTTGTAGTGGTTGTAGACGGCGACCGAGAGAATCTTCTTGGCCCGCTCCTGGGCGATCACGTACTCGTCGAGAAAGTCCTTGATCTCGGTCGGTTTGGGCATCTCCCCCGTCTCCCAGGGCAGCGTCTGCTGCTTCTCCTCGACGAGCACCTCATTGCACAGCTTGACGCACTCGTTGCAGATGTGGACCTGGGGGCCGGTGATGATCTTCTCGACCTGGCTGTGGCTGCGTCCGCAGAACGAGCAGCGCGGATCGCTTTTGGAGGGCCGTCTGCGCAAAATGAACTCCTGAGAAGGGAAGGGTTTACCCGCCGACTGCGGCCGCTACCTCGACTTGGGAAGGAGCGATAATCTCGTCGAGGATTCCGTACTCGACAGCTTGTTCGGCCGACATGAAGAAGTCGCGCTCGGTGTCGCGCTCAATGCGCTCTATCGGCTGCTCGGTGCACTCGACCAGTACCTCGTTGATCTGCTGGCGCATCTTGATGATCTCGCGGGCGTGGATCTCCATGTCGGCAGCCTGGCCGCCGATCCCGCCCATTGGCTGGTGCAGCAAGACCCGGGCGTTGGGCAGGGCCTGGCGCTTGCCCTTGGCCCCACCGGCCAACAACACCGCTCCCATGCTCGAAGCCTGGCCGATGCAAATGGTGGAGATGTCGGAGGCCACGTATTGCATGGTGTCGTAGATGGCCATCCCCGCGGTGATCAAGCCGCCCGGGGTGTTGATCTAGAGCGCGGTATCCTTCTTGGGGTCTTCGGACGCCAGAAAGAGCAGCTGGGCGATGATCAAATTGGCGATCTGATCGTTTATGGGGGTGCCGACGAAAATGATGCGATCCTTGAGCAAGCGCGAGTAGATATCGTAGGTATGCTCGCCCCGGCCCGTCTGTTCAATGACCATTGGAATCAACGACATCGCCTATACCTTTTCCTCTTTGATGTTGGCTTTTTCGCCAAGTAAATCGAAAACTTTCTTCTCTTCCAGTTCGCGCCGCAAATCGTCCATCCGCCCCGACCGCTGTAGGTCTTCGACTTTGACGCCGGTGCGCTCGGCGCGCTCGGCGGCAAAGAGGTCGAATTCCTCGTCGCTCACTGCGATCTCGGCCTTTTTGCGCACGCCTTCGATAAGCAAAAAGCTCTTGAGCCGCTGCACCGCCTGCTCGCGCTCTTCGTCGCTGTGATCGTGATCGTGATCGTGATCGTGATCGTGATCCTGCTGTTCGCGCTGCATCGAATTTATGTAGTTATCAACCATGCTCTCGGGCAACTCGAAGTCGTTCTTTTCGATCAACTGGCCGATCAGATCGCCGCGCAGCCGCTGCTCGGCCATATAGGTCCAGCGCTCCTCGATCTGGCCGCTGATATGGGCCCGCAAGTCGCCGAGGGTCTGGAATTGCTCGCCGAGGTCCTTGGCGAACTCGTCGTCGAGCTCGGGCAAGCTGCGCTCGCGCACCTCGCGTGCGGTGACCTCGAAGTGTTCGGTCTTGCTGGCGAGTTCCTCGTTGGGCAGATCCTCGCGATAGGCGAAGCGAACTTTGCGCTCCTCGTCGGCGCCGATGCCCACCAATGCCTCCTCAAACTCGGGGCTGGGGGCATTTTCGTCGCCGATGAGGAAATAGCGCTCCTCGAACTTCTCGCCGATGATCGGCACGCCGCTCTCGTCGAGTCGCTGCAGATCGGCGATGAGCACATCACCCGTTGCCAATGGCCGCTCCACCACCTGCTCGGTGGCCTGACGTTGGCGCAGCTCTTCGAGTTGCGCGTCGATTTCATCATCGGCCACTTCGTGGACCATGCGGGTGGCGTCTAGCTTTTCGTATTGCTCGACCTCGATCTCGGGCCAGATATCCAACGCCGCCGTAAAGATCAGATCGCCGCCCGGCTCGTGGTCGAGCTTGGAGATCTGCGGCGGAGCAGCCGGCACCAGCCCCGCCTCGCGCGTGGCCTCCTCCAAGAGCGTTGGCAGCAGATCGCCGAGGACCTCGCCGCGGATCGAGTCGCCGAAGCGCGACTTGACGATCTTGAGCGGCACTTTGCCCTTGCGGAAACCGGGAATCTCCAGGCGTTTCTGGTATTTGCGCAACGCCTTGTCGAACTCTTTGTCGACGCGCGCCGCCTCGACCTCAACCTCGACCTCGCGGCCCCACTGACTCGTCTCTGTAACATTGGTTTTCACTGAGTACAACCCTAAAAATGGTAAAGGGCACAGCGCCTGCGCCGGCGGGCGCGGTGCTCGTCGTATTGCTCTATGGTGCGAAAGGGGGGACTCGAACCCCCAAGCCCTCTCGGGCACTAGATCCTAAATCTAGCGCGTATGCCAATTCCGCCACTTTCGCAGACCTGCGAACACCGCAACTATAATATTATAGTATTTCGGTTGAGGGTCAAGGGACCTGCCAGTCGTCCATGCGCCCCTCGAGATGGGTGCGTAGCTCGGCGATTGGCACCCGCTCCTGCTCCATCGTATCGCGCTCGCGCACGGTGACGGTCTGGTCCTCCAGGGTATCCGAATCCACCGTCAGGCAGAATGGCGTGCCGACCTCGTCCATGCGCCGATAGCGACGGCCGATGGCTCCGCCCTCGTCGTACGTCACCCGCATATGGGGCCGGAGATCCTCGGTGATCTGCCGAGCGATATCGGGCATCCCATCGCGTTTGACCAATGGCAGCACCGCCGCCTTGATCGGCGCGATACGTGGATGGAAGCGCATCACCACCCGCGTGTCGCCCTTGACCTCCTCCTCGTGATAGGCCTCGACCAGGCAGGCCATGCTGGTGCGCGTGGCGCCGATCGAGGTCTCGATCACATGGGGCACGAACTTGTCGCGGCTCTCCTCGTCGAAATACTTGAGCTGCTTGCCGGAGAACTGCTCGTGCTGCGAGAGATCGTAGTTGCTGCGATTGTGGATGCCCTCGATCTCGCTCGGCCCGAAGGGAAACTCGTACTGGATGTCGAAGGCGGTGCTGGCGTAGTGGGCCAGCTCGTCGCCCTGGTGCTCGTGCCAGCTCAGCTTGCGCTCGGGCAGGCCGATGCTCGCACACCACTGCCAGCGCTGCTCGCGCCAGTAGTCGAACCACTGATCCCGACTGTCCGGAGCGACGAAGTACTGCATCTCCATCTGTTCGAATTCCCTGACCCGGAAGAGGAAGTTCCTGGTGTTGATCTCATTGCGAAAGGCCTTGCCGATCTGCGCGATGCCAAAGGGCAATTTCTGCCGCATCGCCTGTTGCACATTGAGATAGTTGACGAAGATGCCCTGCGCCGTCTCGGGCCGCAAAAAGACCCGGGCGCTGTCTTCTTCGAGCGGCCCGACGAAGGTCTTGAACATCAGGTTGAACTGCCGCGGGTCGCTGAGCTCATTGCCCTTGGGGCTTTTGATCTCGCGCTCGCGCAACAGGGCGGTCATCTCATCGGCGCTGAGGCCGATCACGTCGATGCCATTTTCCTCGAGGATGTGGTCGAGTCGGAATCGCTCGTTGGTCTTCTTGTCTTCGACCATCGGGTCGGTGAACCCATCCACGTGCCCCGAGGCCTCCCACACCCGCGGGTGCATCAGGATGCTGGCATCGACGCCCTCGACGTCTTCGCGATAGGTCATCGCCGTCCACCAGGCGTCTTTGATATTGCGCAACAACTCGACGCCCAGAGGCCCGTAATCCCAGCAGCCATTGAGGCCGCCGTAGATCTCCGAGCTCTGGAAGATGAAGCCTTTGCGCTTGCACAGGGATACCAGTTTCTCCATTGTGTCTTCGGACATGAAGATCTCCTTCTAAAACAGCCATGCGGCGGCCCGCAGCCCTGTTCTGCGGCGGCGGGTGCGCCAATAGTCAAGTAGGCGGTGCGGGCTCGACCCCGTTGAGAGCATCGAGAAAATCCAGCGAGCGCAGACGACCGCGCGCTCCTCCGTGGTACTCGAGGAAGCCGCGCAGGGCCGCGCGGATCTCGCCGCGCTGGGGCGGGGTTTGGGGCAACGTGTCTTTGCCATAGGTCTTCAGACCCTGGAGGGCGGCGAGAAAGTTCAGACTCTGTCTGGCCATGCGCACCCCATTCTCCTGGCCGCAGGCGGCGCAAATACCGCCGCCCAGCGCCGCGCTAAACCACAGCCAGGGGCCGATCAGCTCGCTCTGGCAGGATATGCACTGGCGCAGCTGCGGGCGGTAGCCCAGCGCCTCCGCCGCGCGCAGTTGATAATACCAGAATAGCGATTCGACCTGATCCTGATCCACTTCGGCCAGGCCGTTAAGCACCCCGGCCAGACACTGGTAGAGCCGCGAATTGGCCTCGCCCTCAATCGTCAGGCGGTCGATCAATTCGCAGGCGGCGCTGCCGAAGGAGAGCCGTTCGAGGCTGTGCGATAGGTCGGGCGCCGGTTTGAGCAAGGTGCACTCGGTCAGGGTCTGCAAGTCGCGGGTCTCTTTGACATAGCAAATGGCCTGGACCTCGGTCATCAGATCGAGCGCGGCGCCGAACTTGCTCTTGGGCTTGCGAGCGCCCTTGGCCGTAGCCTTGAGCTTGCCGTAGTCCTCTGCATAGAAGGTCACCAGGCGACTGGTCTCGCCCATACGCATGGTGCGCAGCACGATGGCACGCATTTTGACGATATTGCGCGGCATGGGATCACTGCTCTTCTTCCGGCACCAGCGGGATCACCACCTCGCCGGGTTTGATCAGACCCAGTTCCTCGCGCGCGAGTTTTTCGATATAGTCCATATCGTTGTCCAGTTGATCCAATACCTGGCGCAAGCTGTCGTTTTCAGTTGTTAGCCGACTGACCTGCGCTTCGAGCACCGTCAGATCTTTCTCCTGCTGCCACACCTCGAAAAGCAGGCCATCGCCGGCGGCGATATAGACCACCAAACCCAAAAATACCGCTAAAAAGAGCAGCCGCCAGCGCGCGCTCCGCGTCAGCGGGGCCGCTTTATACTTTGCCTTTTTGGCCATGGGCTTTAGAACAGGACCAGGTCGTCCCGGTGGATGACTTCTCGGGCGGGATGGCCCAGCACGCGTTCCACCTCGGGTGAGCTCATGCCGAATATACGGTGCAACTCCGAGGCCGAATAACGGCTCAGGCCCCGGCCCAACTCCACGCCGCGCTCGCTGATTACGCGCACCACATCACCGGCCGAAAACTCGCCCTCGCAGGAGACGACCCCCGCCGGCAGCAGGCTCTTGTCCCGCTCGGTGATGGCGCGCTGGGCGCCGCGATCGACCACCGCGCTGCCGCGGCACTCGCCGGCGAAGCCGATCCAGCGCCGCCGGCTGTTGAGCTTGCGGCCGGTAGGCACGAAGAGCGTGCCCTGCTCGCAGCCGGCGACGATATCGCGCAGCCGGTGCTTGCGGCCGTGGGCGATGACCGTCATCTCGCCACAGGCCATCAATAGCCGGGCCGCTTGCAACTTGGTCGCCATGCCGCCGCGGCTCTTGCTGCTGAGCGTGCGGCCGATCATCGCTTCGAAGTCGACGCCGTCCTGGCGCACCTCGCGCACCAACTCGCCCTCGGGGCCCTGGCGACCGAAGCCCTCGTAGAGCCCCTCGACATCGGAGAACACGACCAGCATATCCGCCCGAATCAAATTGCTGACATAGGCGGCGAGCATGTCGTTCTCGCCGAGCTTGCGCTTGAGCTCGACGACGGCGACGCTGTCGTTCTCGTTGATCAGCGGCACCGCCCCATAGGCGAAGAGATTGCGGAAGGTATTCTCGAGGTTGACGTAGCGCCGCCGGTCACCGAGGATGTCCTCGGCGGTCAGCAACACCTGGCCCACCGGCACCCCCCGATGGCGAAACTTGGCCTTGTAGCTATCCATCAGCAGCACCTGGCCGATCGCCGCCAGTGCCTGTAACTCGGCGATGCCCTCGGGCCGCTTGGCCAAACCCATCTGCCCCATGCCCGCCGCCACCGCTCCGGAGGTGACAATCGCCACCTCCAGACCGCGGGCGCGCAACTCGACCACGTCTTCCACCAGCCTTTTGACGACCGTCCCACTGAGCTTGTGGCTCTGGGTGGTCAGGACATTGCTGCCGATTTTGACCACCAGCCGCCGCACCCGGCTCATCTGCACTCGCCGCGGCGTTGCGCCCGCCTCTTTCACTGGCGCACCACTACGCCCCGTTCGCGCAAGAAGTCCTTGACCTCGGGAATCGAATAGGTTTGATAGTGGAAAATCGACGCCGCCAACGCCGCGCTGGCCTCGCCCGTGGTCAGGACCTCGTGGATATGGTCGAGATTGCCGGCCCCACCCGAGGCGACGATCGGCACCTCGACCCGGCGCGCCACCTGCTGGTTCAGTTCCAGATCGTAGCCCTCGCGGGTCCCGTCGGCGTCGATGCTATTGAGCACCAACTCGCCCGCGCCGCGGTCGACCAGCTCCTCCACCCACTCTAGCGCGTCGATGCCCGTGGCCTTGCGCCCGCCATTGATATAGATCTCCCACGCCGGTTTTTCGCCCGCGACAACCGGGCGTCTGAGCGCGTCGATGGCCCCGACGATGCACTGCGAACCGAAGCTCTCCGCACTCTGATTGATAATCTCC
>JAYYUU010000257.1:0-6423 GCA_036343835.1 Candidatus Latescibacterota bacterium
CGCGAAGGCACGCTGGTGGCCTGTGGTAATAACAGTCCACAACTATCCGAAGTCCATCCCCAGGGGGCCAAAGCGGGAGCCGATACTCTGCGGGATATCGACATACCGGCAAAGTATATCTACATGCTGGACGACATGCCAGCGGGCATGCCGTATAATGTCGGGCAGATGTATGCGGCCTTTGGCAAAGCGATACGCGTCGAAGAGCCATGCCAACCAGATTTTGCCACAGCAGTATCGTTACATCGTTTTATCGACACGGTACGCGCCTCTTCGGAGCAGGGCAACGCGCTGGTGGTGCCCACCATATAACGCATAGCTCTATGCGCTTGATCACACGGCCAATTGCCCATCGAACGGCGATCGCGTCTCTCTATCTGGGAGCTTGGGACCCCACCGCCGACCGCTCATGCTCGACAGATGCACTGCGCCAGTAGCGTCGCTGCTTAGAAAAAGAACCTAACGCCGGTGCCTTGCAGCGCGTTTTTCACGAAGTCCCTACAAGCATCGATCGTTGCGAAGCCAGGGTGCCTCTGGATCGCAAGATCGTGACCTAGGTCCTGTCCGCCAAAATCAACATAGTCGATGCCTGGCTTGGCAAGGTAGCGAGCATTGAGCACACCCTTGAGCGTTTCGATCTTGAAGCCAACAACAGCGTTGCTGTTCCACCATTCGAAGTATGCGCTGCCGTCAGGACCCAATTTATCCGGTCCTTTGCCGTAGTTGTTGGTGCCGCCAAGGCTGCGCTTGCCAATCGGAGGATAGTAGAATCCGTCGATGATCGCGTCGACTGTGGCTTCATCCTCAACCGTTGGAACCTTTACTGAGAACACTCCGATATCGAGCAAACTGGAGATCAGAGGAGCCTGGGCTGCATGCTTGATCACGCATCATTACTGGCGTATCCTTTTCCTGGCCAGCCTTGCAGATGCGAGAAATGTCCCACTCGGTGATTGGAGAGTGGTGCGCATCCAGATAAAGCATATCGGGAGAATACTCAGCGATGAATTCATGAACCTTCTCGCGAGATGCATCCGTAGGCAACTTGCTGTTGCTGTTGCTGATATTGTCGCCGTTCTTGATGCGTTGCTTGATAGAGAGTTGTGCGGTTTCTGTGCTACTCCATTAGCCTCTCCTTATTTTTGTTTCGCCGACAGACTCCAGTAGACGATTTCTAGCCAGCGGCGGGTCGGGACGAAGGACCAGTCCCAATGTGCCCACTCCTCGGGTAAGCCCTCGGCCTTGATCTGGTCCAGGCTCTTATTGGTGGCAATCCCTCGACGCACGATGGTCAGCGTCTGTTCTAACATTTGTCGATAGATCTGCAGATCGTCGAGCGTGGCGAGGGGGCCATGCCCCGGTATAATTCTGGTATTGGTCGGAAGACTGTCCGCAAATTGGCCGATATGCCGCGCCAGGTTTTCGACATCCCCTCCGTAGTCCAGATCGACAAAGGGGAAGAGCCGGTTGAAGAAGAGATCCCCCATATGGACGACGTCGGCACCGGTGAAGAAGACGGCGATATCGCCGTCGGTGTGGCCGTGGGCAAAGTGGACAGCCCTGATCTCCTCGTCGTTGAAATGGATGGAGAGGGTGCGATCGAAGGTGAGTGTCGGCCAGTCTGGCTCGGGGGTCTGCGGCACGTAGCGCTGGCCCATGCTGGGGCGGGCCAGCAGGCGTTGGCGGACGTTGTGGTGGGCGATGATCGGCACGCCGCGGCCCAGGGCCTGATTGCCGCTGATGTGGTCGGCGTGGAAGTGGGTGTTGAGGACATAGCCGATTTTGCCGCCATGCAGGCTGTCGATGACGGCGCGGATCTCGTCCGCCAGGTTGGCGAATTTACTGTCTACTAAAAGGGTTCCATCGCGGCCGAGCGATAAGGCGATATTGCCACCGGGCCCTTTGAGCATATAGATATTGCCGCGCACGTAGACAACGTCGAGGCTGTCGGGATCCTCCTGGGCATCGGTTGTCAGGACGCTTAGTGCGACCAAACCCAATAGCAAGAACAGGCGTATCGCCTTACCGCTGTTCAGATATTGCTGGTCCATGATTATCCGTTTAATCCTGTTCTACTCGCAGATACTGGTTAATCGGTAGGTCTATCAGGCGCTGGACGCCACCGGAGGGCCAGCGCACTTCCAAGGTGTCGACGCGTTGGCTGTGCCCCAGGCCGAAGTGCAGGCGTGGATCCTCGCTGCTGAGGAAACTGCTGCCGCGAATCGCGTCCCTAAATTGCGTCTGTCCCCCGGCGACCAATCGCACCCGTCCCCCGATGCCGTCCCTATTGTCGGTCTTGCCGACGAGCACGATGCCCAACCAGTTATGTTTGTGCCCGCCGTCGTTGCGCAATAGCGCGGGACGGCCATTGAGATGGGCGACGAAGAGGTCGAGGTCTCCGTCGTCGTCGTAGTCGATTACGCAGGATCCGCGACTGACTCGTGCTGCGTCGGCAAGGTGCGCGATCGGGAGCAGGTGGAATGTCCCGTCGTTGTTGTTTGCGAATAGATGGTCGGTCTGGGCGTAGCTACTGCCGCTGCTAGCCCGATCGATCTGGGGATAGACATGGCCATTGGCCACAAACAAGTCCAAATCCGCGTCGTTGTCATAGTCGAAGAAATTTGTCCCGAAGCCGACATAGGGCAAGCTGGGCTCGACGAGGCCTGCAATGGCGCTGATATCGGCAAAGCGGCCTTCGCCCTCGTTGCGGTACAGGGTATTGTATTCGCCTTCGAAATGGCTGACGAAAATATCCGGATCTCCGTCGTTGTCGTAGTCGCCCCAACCCACTCCCATACCCGCCTGAATCTTCCCCGAGGCGCTGTAGGCGATATTGGCCGGGATGGATAGGTCGGTGAAGCGGCCGTCGCCTCTGTTGTGGTAGAGGAAGTTCGGGCTGGAGTCGTTGGCGACAAAGAGGTCGGGATAGCCGTCCAGGTCATAATCGGCGCAGAGGACACCCAGACCATAACCCGGCGAGGGATGGGTCAAGCGGGCGTGGAAGGTGGCGTCGGAGAAAGTACCGTCGCCTTCGTTGCGATAGAAGGCATCAGGAGCTGCGGTCAGACCTTTGGGACCGACGAATACGGCTAGCCCTTTCCATTGGGCTCCCAGCGCCGGATGCTCTTGGCGTTGGAACTCCAGATAATTGGCGACGTAGAGATCCAGATCTCCGTCCAAGTCGCAATCGGCCAGCGCCGCGCCGGTACTCCAGCTGGGTGTGGCCACACCAGCGAGGGCGGCGACGTCGACGAAGCGCAGGTCCCCGCTGCCATCGTTGCGATAAAGAATATTTGCCTGCAAGCTGGTTATGTAGAGGTCGGTGTCGCCGTCGTTGTCGTAGTCGGCGCTGACGGCTCCCATGCCCCAGCCTCGGCCCTCGACACCGGTGCAAGCGGCGACATCGGTGAAGCTGGAGCCGTCGTTGCGATAGAGGGCATTGCCGCCTCCTTGGCGCGGGGTGTCGAGGGGCGCGCCGTTGATCCAGTAAATATCGAGATCGCCGTCGTCGTCAAAGTCCAGCACGGCCGCCCCGCCGCCTTTGGCTTCGACGATGTACTCCTTCTCGGGACCGCCACCGGTGTGGACTTTGCTCAGACCGAGTTCGGCGGCGACGTCGACGAAGCGGGGCGGGGGAGGATCCGCATGCGCCCAAGATGCGAGGATCAGCAGCAGCGCCAGAGCGCAGGAGGCCGTTGCCAGGGCCGACAACACCGGCCGGATTATTTTCGGATATTCGTTCATATTCTTATATTGTGAAGCCCATTTTCATCAGAGTATAAAACGCCAGAAAATATGTTGGCACAACATTTAAAAAATACCGCGCCGCGCAAAAAAATCGGCGGTCTCCCGCTCGTCCTGTTGCTCGTGGCCCAGACCTGGGCGCAAACCCCCGAACGCCTGGCGGTTCCGCCCAGTGTCGTCGACCCGCCGTGGCTGGAGAGCCGGCGCCAGGCCCAGTTGGCGACCATTGGCCAATTCGAGGTTTATTACGACTTCGGCTTTGCCGACCAGACTGCAGCCAGCGGCATTGATTTCCGCAATCGGGTGGTGGACGACTCGGGCAAGGCCCATAAACCGGTCCATTATGACCACGGCAATGGCCTAGCTGTCGCCGACGTGGACGGGGATGGCCTGCTCGACATTTTCTTCGTCACTCAGGTGGGCGGCAATCAGTTGTGGCGCAACCTCGGAGACGGCCGCTGCGAAAATATCACTCCGGCGATCCTGGCGCTGGAGGACCGGATCAGCGTGAGCGCCTCGTTTGCCGATATCGACAACGACGGCGATCCCGACCTCTATATTACCGCGGTGCGCGCGGGCAATCGCCTGTTTGAGAATATGGGCGGTGGCCGTTTTAAAGACATTTCGGCGGGGTCGGGCCTCGACTATCGCGGTCACTCCTCCGCCGCGGTCTTTTTCGACTACGACCGGGACGGGCTGCTGGATCTGTTTCTGGCCAACGTGGGGATCTATACCACCGACGAGATCGCGGCTGTCTCCGACGGGGAGTACCGTTATTATGTCGGATTCACGGATGCGTTCTCCGGCCACCTCAAGCCGGAGCGGACCGAACAGAGTATCCTGTTCAGAAATGGCGGCGATAACCGCTTTGTCGACGTGAGTGCGGCGGTCCGTCTGACCGATACCGGCTGGTCGGGGGCCGCCAGCCCCTTGGACGCCAACGGGGACGGCTGGCCCGATCTCTATGTCTTGAATATGCAAGGCCACGACCAATATTACGAGAATGTCCAGGGCGAGTACTTTGTCGATAGGAGTCGCCAGGTCTTCCCGCGAACGCCCTGGGGGTCGATGGGAATTCAAGTATTCGATTTTGACAACGACGGCCGCCAGGACATCTATATCACAGATATGCATTCGGACATGAGCGAAGATATCGGTCCGGCAAAAGAAAAACTCAAATCCCGCATGCAGCATGGCGAAGAATTTTTGCAGAGCGGGGGGGGCAGCATTTTCGGCAACGCCTTTTTTCGCGGCGCAGGCAGGGGGCGTTTTGCGGAAGTTTCGGCGCGGATTGGCGCCGAAAACTACTGGCCTTGGGGGCTGAGTTCAGGCGACTTCAACGCCGACGGCTACGAGGATGTCTTTATCACTGCTAGTATGAACTACCCCTACCGCTACGGCGTCAACTCTCTACTCTTGAACAATCGGGGCCGCAAATTCCTCGATGGTGAATTCATCCTAGGGATAGAGCCGCGGCGCGGCGGCAAAACGGCGATGCCCTGGTTCGAACTCGATTGTGCCGGTGCGGATCTGCGGCATCCCCATTGTGCCAGCCAGGGCAGCGAGTTGCGTCCTGGCAAGCGCCGCGGACGCGTTGAGGTGTGGGGGGCGCTTGGGTCGCGCTCAGCAGCGGTTTTCGATCTAGACCGGGACGGGGATCTGGATATCGTCACTAATGAATTCAATGCCGGTCCGATGGTGCTGATCAGCGATTTGAGCGCCCGCAAAAAACCTTTGCACTATGTCGAAATCGAGTTGGTCGGCCGTGCTTCTAACCGCAGCGGCCTGGGAGCGACCGTGATCGTAAGTGCAGGGGGGCAGCGCTATGCCAAAGTGCACGACGGCCAGTCGGGTTATCTCTCCCAGAGCCTGTATCCGCTCTACTTCGGACTCGGCGCGGCCGCAGCAATTGACCGTATTGAGGTGCGCTGGCCGTCTGGAAAAAAACAGGTGCTCGACGGACCCATCGCGCCCAACAGGCTTATCCAGGTTAGCGAGCCCTGAGCAGATGGGCCTCGTGCAATTGGCGAGGACAACGAGGCTCGCTCCACATCTCGCAGGCTAGTTGGCCGTACGGTGATGCGCGATCAATCGCTACCGAGATAGTAGCTGGTCATTGGCACTTGGTCATACCCCATCGCCTTTAAAGCTACATCAATCCGGTAAAGGGGGTCTTGCATAAGGCAGACGCGGCGGTCGCTAGCTGGTATGACCGTGGTGTAGATGCGCAGTTCGCCGGAGGCATAAGTGATTATTTCCTCACGCCAATCGCCGAGAATATCGGCCCAGGCCATCACATTGCCCTCGATGTCGTCGGTCAGTACCGGACCCTGCCATTTGGAGACGCCCTCTCGGGTCTGTAGCTCGCGTAGTGGGTCGGCGTCCCACCAGACCAGTCCGTCCAGCGGCGGGATGTCGCCGGGGATGGCTTCGCCCTTGGCCGTATAGAAAAAACGGTCTGCCCAGCATTCCAAACCTGGATAGGCAGGGTCGATATCACCGACGAGCGCGCGATCGATCTCGTTGTCGATCGTTTCCTCGTCGGTGCCGAAAATGAGATTGCCGGTGCGAGCATCCCAGAGACTGACCCCGTTCTGCGGATGGGGGTCCTCGTAGCTGTACCACACTTCCATACCCGATCGTGCGGGGTCGATATCCGTCACGTAGAACCGGTCTCCA
>JAYYUU010000258.1:0-14751 GCA_036343835.1 Candidatus Latescibacterota bacterium
TTGTGCCCGAGATCTTCTCCGAAGTTCACCTTCGCCTTTATCTGCATACCTATACTCGTCCTTATCTGGATTCTCACTTGAGTCAATTTTTGGATAACGTCGAGCCAAGTAGAAGTATAGGAAATTCAAACGCCCTCTTCCAAGTTATCCCGGCACTCAAGCATCGGCCATAGAGCGCATCCAGGAGAGCATTGAGGCATAATGGAAAACCGATGGAGCCATTGGCAGGCCGGGACTGAGGTCCAAAACCCGGATCTGTACCGGAAAACGAGCTAAACCCGATGGGGTCCTACCGGGCAGACACAGCAGTGCCCTTCCGATCGCTTCGCGGTCGGAGGGAAAAGAGATAGCCTAACTCAAAAAACCAGCTCCAACTCGCACTGTGGACGGAGGACGCGCCAGAGCCAGGGCAGGAGGATCGACCGCTAAACCAACCTTCAATTTCAGGAGTCCAAAATCAACACTCACCCCTCACTCCGACCAGAGCAAGGTCGAAGATATGCACTTTGGAGCCCACTGATCAATCGCTGGCCGTCTTCAATCTGGCAGATCCTTCGTGTATCTTTATCAAACACCGATGTTTCCTTTGCGCTACACCCCGACGAACCAGTATCTTTCAAAGCACCTATAAACGAGGAGTAGCAGAAAATGAAATTCGCCACCTGCAACGAATATTTCGAAAATTGGCCCATAGAAGACGTCTTCAACTACGCCGCTGACCTCGGCTACGATGGCGTTGAAATCGCCCCTTTCACCCTGGCCTCCAGTGTCAAGGATATCTCCGCATCGCGCCGTGACGAGATCCGCGCTGCCGCCGAAAAAGCCGGAGTTGAAATCGTCGGGCTGCATTGGCTTCTGGCCAGTCCAGAAGGCCTCTATATCACCCACCCCGACCCCGAGATATATCAGCGCACCTGCGCCTATTTCAAGGAATTAGTTCAGTTCTGCGGCGATCTCGGCGGCGAGGTTATGATCATCGGCTCACCGATGCAGCGCAATGTACAGGAAGGATGGGACTATCAGTCGTGTTGGAAGCGCATGCGCGAGGCCTTCGCAGGAGCCCTGGACCTGGCTGCACAACACGATGTCTATCTATGCATGGAGTCACTGAGCAAGGAACAGACCAATATCGTCTCCACCTGCGAAGAAGCACGCAGGATGGTCGCCGAAATCAACCATCCCAACTTTCAAACGATGGTCGACGTATGCTCTGGATCAACTGAGGAGACCCCCGTAGCCCAACTGCTGAGGGATTCGGGCGAACATCTATACCACGTCCACGTCAACGATGCGAACAAACGCGGGCCCGGTTTCGGACATACCGACTTCGTCAGCGTGATGCAAACACTCAGCACCCTGGATTACCAGCGCTATGTCTCGGTAGAAGTATTCGATTTCGCCCCCGATCCACGGACCATCGCGGCGGGGAGTTTGCACTATCTAAAAGGGATCGCAGCGGCACTGGACTGATCAGTTCGGAGCTGCAGCGGAGGATCCCGGGGTATCCAGCCCCCTGTCCTTCTCCTGCAGCTCGGTGTTTTCTCGCTCTTCAGCGCGATGAATGATGTCCAAAACCTGCTGGTCAAGTTTGCGCTTGGCTTCTTCCTCTTTCGCCCGTTCCTGACCCAGCATCGATACCAGTAACTGGGCCAGACGCTCGGGGTCGCGCTCGCCGATCTTTTTCATTTGTTTGATCTCGGCAATCGAGCGTTCTATAGGCGTCAGCGGTTTAATTCTAGCCTTGGCTTTTTTCTTGACCTTATCATCCTCGCCGGCCTTCTTTTTACCGAAAATCCGGGTCAGAAGCGACCCTTTGGCCGACTTTTTCCGTTTCTTAACCGTCTGCTTATTCTTTTTCTTTTTCTCGCTCATGCGATCGTCGGACCGATTCCCGCCTCCTCTCCACCTTCGGCGATGAAGGGAAAACCCGCCTCTCGCAAACGGCTATAATCCTTGTTCAGGCTACGGCTCATCTCTTCGGCCAAGCGCAATAGGATCTTACACCCTAAATCGGGTTTGGTCTCCAGGATATGCATCAGATCTGGCTTGAAGAAACCGATCAGTTCGCTCGTCTCAGCGGCAGAGACCATCGAACTCCGCGGCGTACTGTCTAGGAGTGCGAATTCTCCCAAAAGATCGGGGGGATAAAGCGTAGCAATGATTTCGTCGTTCCCTTCCTTGGTCCGCTGCACAATATGCGCTGATCCGGTGCGAATCAAGTAAAGCCCCGACTGCTCCACCCCACGGCGGATAATGACCTCGCCCACCGTGAAGGTGCGAATATGGACGATGCGGCTCAACATATCCAACTCTCGTGCCGAGAGCAGCCCAAAAATGGGAATCCGAGCCAATGCATCCTCCAGCTTCTCTTCGTAACCGCCCTGCCCGCGGAAGATATTGTGCCATTCAGGATCGATGATTCGGCCGAATTTACTCATAGCGATACTCCCAGTGCTAATAGTACTAAGATTGACCCAGAGGAGCAAACGACAACTCTTGACAATCGGATCCTTTTTGCGAATTTTCCCTTCTCGGAGGACGCCATTGAAATGACCAAGACTAATATCGGCATCGTTGGCCTGGGCCAGCGCGGTTTGCAACATCTCAATGCGCTATGGCAACTCGACGAAGCGCGAATTGTGGCACTCTGTGACCCTTTCCCCGACAATCTCGACGAAGCCAAGCTACAAAGGTTTGTCAACGGTTTCAGCCTTGATGAGATTCGCACCTACAGCACCTTCACAGAGTTGCTCGCTGGCGGCGGCTTCGACGCATTGTACTTCGCTATCCCGCCATCGCTGCATCGGGGCGAGTTGATCCAGGCTGCTCGGAAGGGTATCCACCTCTTCGCCGAAAAACCGGTCAGTCTCTATCTCGACGAGATGTTGGAGATGGAACGCGCAATCCGCGAATCCGGCATCATTGCCACCGTCGGCTTTCAGCAACGACACGACAACTGGCATCTCGGAGTACGCGACTTTCTCGCCGACAAGCGCCTGCTGATGATGACTCATGTGACCAACAGCACGCTCGAATCTCATTCTACCAAGCACACCCATACCGAAACCGTCGGTGGACCGCACAACCGGGTCTGGACCGCCAATCGCAGCTGGTCTGGCACCACGGTAGTAGAGGGCGGTATTCACCAGACCGACCTGATGCGGTTCTGGGCCGGCGACATCGCCTGGACCGAGGCCCGTTATATGCACCGCGCAACTGACGATATCGAAGACGGCGGCGACAACCCCGATGCCTATTCGGTGACCTATGGCTTCGAATCGGGAGTGATCGCCAATCTTATCATAAGTCGACTGCGCAAAACATTCTGGGGCGATAGCTACCAGGATATAATGTGGGACCGTGGCCATCTCAAATTCTCAGACGAGGGCCCGGTGGCCTACTACTACGACGGCCCCTACCCGCCACCCGGGGGACAAGTCGATCCCACAGCCCTGCGCCACGATCTGGACTTGGGACCGCGCAATAATTCTACTCTCGAAATCGCCCGTGCCTTTGTACAGTCGGTTCGCGAGCAGAGTACATCACCCCTGCTCAATACCTTCTCCTCCAGTGTCAACAGCCACGCGGCAGTCCTCGGTGCCAATATTTCCGATCAGCTTGGTGGACGACGCGTGGTACTGGAGGAATTGCTCTACAGTGACGAATACCGTGCAACGAGAGAAAAACCAACGCAATAAGAGCCTAAAACAAGGAGCTAAACCATGCCCAACTATGCCTTGAATCATATCCATCACGAAACAAAGGACGTAGACGCTGCCGTTGCCTGGTACAAAAAGCTTTTCGGTGCCAGCAGCGATCCACCTTTCGAACGCGGCGGCGCCACCTGGGTCTTCGTCCATATCGGCGCGATCCAGATCACCGTCACCGACCGCGAGTTCACCGACATGGAGCTCGGCCGCTACCAGGGCTATGACCACTTCGCCCTGACCACCGACGACTTCGATCAAACGCTCGCCGAAATCGAAGAGCACGGCGTCGAAATCTGGATGGGGCCGGTAGCGCTCGAAAACGGCAGTCGCATTGTCTTTATCAATGGTCCCGACAACGTCAAGATCGAGCTGATGGAGCAAGACTGAGTGGAGGTCCGCCCCTTCGGCCTCTGGCCGAGTCCCCTTTCGCCCGACGACCTGGCCGCTTCCAAACGCTTCCGAGATCTGGCCTGGGACTCGGATGGTCGCACGCTGGTATGGCTTGAGAACCGGGGGTCTCAGGGGGTACTGGTCTGCCAGAAACCCGGCACAGCACCGCGCGATCTGACCACCGCGCTCTCGGTACGCGCTCGGGTTGGTTATGGCGGTGGCGACTTCGCCGTAGATCGGGGCCAGGTCTATTTCGCCGAGTCCAGCGGTCGTCTCTACCGGCAACCGCTGGCCAGCGGAACGGCTCAGCCAATCACTCCACAATTCGGCTATGCTTCATCGCCAACACCCTCTCCTAATGGTCGCCATATCCTCTACGTCCACAACGACGAAGATCGCGACTGTCTGGCGATTAGCGATGGGTGTGGATGGCCACAGATGCTGGTCACCGGCGCTGACTTCTATATGCAGCCGGCCTGGCATCCCAGAGGCGATCGTTTGGCGTGGATCGAATGGGATCACCCGCAAATGCCCTGGGACGGCACCCGCTTGGTATTGGGGCAACTTTCGCGGCGCCGAAATGGCCTACCCCACCTGCGCACCAAGGAAATTCTCACCGGCGACCTCGACACTGCGGTTACGCAACCCACCTTCTCTCCCGACGGGCGCTATCTCGTCTATACCTCAGACCAGTCCGGCTATAGCAACCTCTGGTGCCGCGACCTGAGAAGCGGCGAAAGTCGCTCTCTGACCACAGATACCTGCGATATCGCCGGTCCGGCCTGGGTCCAGGGCATGCGCGTGTTCTCCTTCTCGCGCGACGGACGCTACTTGTATTTTATTCGCAGCGAAGAAAGCCGACGCCGCGCTGCCAGACTTACTCTGGCCACCGGCGCAATCGCCGAGGTCGATCAACTCGCCGCATACACCCATATCGAACAACTAACCGCGGCTCCACGCGGCAATGGGCTAGCCTGTATCGCAGCTGCAAGCGCAATCCCGTCCCGGATTGTCACCTGTACGCCCGCTCAATCGCAGGTCCGCGCCCACTCAGCGACTGAATCGCTGAGCTCCGCTGACCTTTCAACTCCCGAATCCGTATCCTGGAAAGCCGGGAACTCCACACCAGTCTACGGTCTCTACTACTCACCTACCAATAGCCGTTTTTGCGGCCGAGGTCGCCCCCCTCTAATCGTCATGATCCACGGCGGACCAACCAGCGCAGTCGAGACCGGTTTCGAAGCTAAAAATCAGTACTTTGCCAGCCGCGGCTGGTCCGTCCTCGACCTCGACTATCGCGGCAGCACCGGCCACGGGCGCGAGTATATGAAAGCCCTGCGCAGCAATTGGGGCGTCCTCGATGTCGAGGACGCCATAGGAGGAGCCCAGAATCTTATCGATCGAGGCCTGGCCGATCCAAACCGCCTGGTGATCATGGGCGGCAGCGCTGGCGGCTATACCGTTCTGCGCACACTCACCATACGACCCGGGTTTTTTCGCGCCGGTATCTGCCTCTACGGCATCTCTAACCTCTTCACCCTCGCCGCCGATACGCACAAGTTCGAAGCTCACTACCTCGACTCGCTCCTCGGTCCCCTGCCCGACGCTGCGAACATATACCGCGAACGCTCCCCGATCTACTCCATCGACAAATTAATTGACCCGATCGCCATCTTTCAGGGACAGGAAGACAATGTCGTTCCCCCAGCTCAGGCTGAGGAAATCGTCGCCTCTTTGCGCCGCCGCAATATACCCCACGAGTACCACAGCTACGAGGGCGAGGGCCACGGTTGGCGCAAACCCGAAACTATCCGAGCCTTCTATAAAGCCTGCGAGGCTTTCCTTCACCAACACGTCCTCTTTGCCTGAGAGTGGGCGAAAGCTCCGGCGATCACTATTATATTAAGGGCCAACGAAGGAGTTTATCCCGTGCGCTACGAAACCGTCATCGGCATGGAAGTTCACGTCGAATTACAGACCGCGTCCAAGATGTTCTGCGGCTGTGCAGCCGACCACTTCCAGGTCACAGCGAATACCCACATCTGTCCGGTCTGCACTTCGCAGCCCGGCGCCCTGCCCGTGATCAACGGCCGCGCAATGGAACTGACGGCAATGACCGGCATGGCCCTCAATTGCCAGATCAAACACCACAATGTCTTCGCCCGTAAAAACTACGTCTATCCCGATCTGCCCAAGGGCTACCAGATTTCGCAGTACGAGCTGCCACTCTGCGAAAATGGCTGGATCGAAATCGACAGCGATGCCGGCCGCAAAAAAATCGGGATTGTCCGCGTTCATCTCGAGGAAGATACCGGCAAACTCCAGCACGAAGCCAACTCGAGCCTGGTCGACTACAACCGCGCCGGCGTGCCGCTGATGGAAATCGTCACCGACTCCTCGATCCGCTCCGCCGATGCAGCCTACGACTATCTGACCAAAATTCGCCAGATCGTCCGCTATTTGGGCGCGTCTTCCGGTGATATGGAAAAAGGCGCGATGCGCTGCGAGGCCAATATCTAGATCCGCCCCGAGGGCTCCACCGAGCACGGCACCAAGGTCGAGGTCAAAAACCTCAACTCCTTCCGCGCCGTCCGCAGTGCCATCGCCTACGAGGTCGAGCGCCAGCAACAGGTCGTCGAGGCAGGCGGCCAGGTCCGCCAGGTGACCATGGGTTGGGACGAAACTATGGGCGTTACCCGCGAGCAGCGCTCTAAAGAGACCTCCGAAGACTATCACTACTTCCCCGAACCCGACTTGCTCGACGTGCACCTCGATGACGAGTGGATCGCAAAGGCTCGCGGCGAGCTACCCGAGTTACCAGCCGCCAAAGCCGCGCGCTTCGCCACCGACTACGGCCTCAACGAGCAGGACATCGCCGTGCTGGTCGAAGACCGCGCGGTGGCCACCTATTTCGAAGCAGCCGCGCAACTCGACGATGCCGACCCCAAACAGGTGGGCAATTGGGTGACGGGCGAGATCTTCCGCCGCCTCAACGAGGAAGAGCTTTCCATCGAGGACGCCAAAATCCAACCCGCCGCACTCGTCGAACTGCTCTCGCTGGTCCAAGACGGCGCCATCAATCAAAACGCCGCCCGCGAGGTCTTCGCCGAGTTGTGGGAAAAGGGCGGCTCACCTGGGGAAATCGTCGAGGCCAAGGGGCTCAAGCAGATTTCCGACACTGGGGAATTAGACGGGGCCGTCGCCAAGGTCATTGCAGAAAATCCCGACGCGGTAGAGAAGATCAGGGGCGGCAATTTGCAGACGGTGCAATTTCTGATGGGCCAGGTGATGAAGGCGACCCGGGGGAAGGCGAATCCGCAACTGGTGCAGGGATTGATCAAAGAGCAGTTGGGCGTTTGAGACAAGTATGGAAACGCATTTCCGCGAAACCGCCGCAGCAAACCAAGCGCCAGCCCCAGCGCGATAATAGTTAAGCGCATATCCACTCAACGCACCAGGGCCAGACGACCCGAGGCCGTGAAAGAATTCGCTATCAGCCGATAGAAGTACACGCCCGTGGCGCTAACTCTCCCCTCCTGGTCGCGCCCATCCCAGATGAAGCGATAAGTCCCCGCCGCCAACGTCCCATCGACGAGCCGACGCACCGACCGACCCAGCGCATCGTAGAGCACCAGTTCGACCGGTATCGCCCGTGGCAGGTCGAATGCCAGCGCGACCTCGGCGTTGAAGGGATTGGGATAAGCCGGATAGAGCGCGAACTCGGCGGGCAGGGCTTCGGCGTCCAACACCGCCGTCGCGACCGCCCCCTCCTCTGCAAGAAATGGCGTCCACTCCACTACCCCCTCGATCTGCGCGGCAATCGCCGCGCTGTCGGTAGTGCCCCAATAGTTGTCCTTGGCATCGAGCACCGCCGCGCTCAGATTCTCGATCGCGGTGGCGTTATCGGTGAAAGTGTTGCCGCGAATCTCCTCGGGCACCTGCCGCCCCTCGACCTGGATCGCCGTGGCATTGCCGCTAAAGCGGTTGCGGCGAATACTCGGCACCGAATCGGTGGACTTCAGCCCCAGCGTCGCGTTGACAAAATCGCTTTCGCGGATCGCCATTTGTGCTACTCCCTCCAACTCCAACCCCCGCCCACCGCGAAAGGTGCTCATCTCGATCGCCCCCGTGCTCCCCGGACCCAAATGCAAACCCGCGTCGATATTGGCGCTAAAGGTCGAAGTCCAGATCTCCACCGGCGACCCAGTGACCACCACACCACCGCGCAAGTTGCGCTCCACCAGCACCTGTTCGAAAACCAGCCGCGACAACCCAGCGGCGCGCAGACCGTCGCGCTGATTGGCCCCGATCCGGCTATCGTTCAATTCGACCTCACCCGACCACTCCTCCAGATCCATCCCATACAGAGAACTGCGCTCGATTGTCGAGTTCCACATCTCGATCTTCTGCCCGCTGCCACCCACTGCTTTCACACCCGAACGCGGGTCCTCCGGGTCGAGTATCCCATTGTTGACCACCTCGACGCGGATGGCCTCCAGCGCGGCGTTGTTGAGCAAAATCCCCTCCTGCCCATTGCCCTCCACCCGCGAATTGCGCAATCGCAGCAGCCCGCTGCCGTCCAGGCGCAGCGCCGCACCGGTGATCACCGTAAACAGGCTGCGGTCGATCTGCGCTTCACCATTGAGCATCAGCCGCAGCCCATTGCCGCCATTCTCGCGCACTATCGCATCGGCGATGCGCAATGTCGTCGTCGCGTCGACCTCGCCGCTAAAACCAAAACCCGCGTGATCCAGCTGGGTGTAATTCACCTCGACCTGGGCACCCGGCAGCACGCGAATGCCATACCACAGACCATCGTTATCGGGACCCGGATCGGTCGTCAGCCGCACCAACTTTCCAGCTTCCCCCGCAATGGTCAGCGCACCCTCGACGACCAACTCGACGAGATCGGACGCGACCCCGCGCTGGCTGCGGTCGACTCGGTCGAAAAACACCAGCACCCCCGGACCGATGCGCAACTCGGCCCCTGTGGGCACCACCAGATCCGCGTGGATCTCCCGATCCTCCATCCACAGTGTCTGCCCCGCCGGCAACCTGAAACGCACCAGACCGCGGTGGGCGTTTTCGACGTGGATGGATTCGAAATTGGCGGCCTGGCCGTCGAGCAGATAAATACCCGACCAGTCCAGCGCCCCGGTGCGCGCCGCGCCCGAGGCGAAGGAAACGCCCGCCCCGACTTCGAGCTCGCCATAGACGATCAATTCGCCGCGATCCGGGTCGAAACCCGTGCCGCGTTGATCGCCACGGGCAAAGCGGATTTCCGCGCCAGCTTCGATCGTCAACTTCGCGCCCAGCTCCACCACCGCATCGGCGTCGAGATCCACCCGGCCCGACCAGACCGCGTCGCTGGCGATATGCCCGGTCAACTGCCGTCGCACCACATCGACGACCATTGCAGCGCCGCTCAGGCGGATATTCTCCACCGCCACACCCAGCGGCAGGTTGCGCGTAAATCCCGTGTGGGCGCTAAATGCGGGGTTGGTGTCCCAGGCAAAACGGCGGAAGCGCACTCCGTCGAAGGGGTCGGTCGCATCGCCCTGATTGCCATTGTGCGCCCCGGCATAGGCATCGTCGCGCGACCAGAAGTCGAGATTGTCCCGCCCCGCCACCAGGTCCGGATCATCTCCGGGAAACCCCCGATCGGCGAAGAGCCCGTCGGCGCAGACCAGATCGACCTGCTTATGGCGCTCCTCATCATTGTCGGCCCGCTCGTCGACGTGCCAGATGAGCAGACCATCCTGGGGAATATTGCGATTGTAATAGGAGCCTGCAGCGCGTCGGTGCTCGAGCAGGAAATACTCGTCCTCTGTCAGCGGTATTTTAAACACCTGCCCGTCGCTGAAGATCTCTCCGACCTCCAGGTCCTGCACGCTCCCCGCCAACTCCACCACCTCGACCCAACCCAACTCGGCCAGCGACCAGGCCGAGAAGGCATTGGGACCGTCCTCCACACCCCAGCCCAATGTCCCCAACCCCATGACCCCCCACTTGCCGATCCCCGCCGAATCCTCCGCCGGCTCCAACTCGCCCGCCGCCGTCACCGAAGTCTGATCGAAGAGATCTGGCAACCCCAACACATGCGCGAACTCGTGGCACATCGTCGAGGCGGTGACGCTGAAGGTATGGCCCCGCTGCGTAGTGCCGCCAAAACCGGTGAATCGGCTGCGCACCCCCACGAAGCCACCCCCCACTGCCGGGTCGTCGCTGATAAAATCGGCGTCGAGCCCCAAGCTGGCGATGCCGGTCGCGGTGCTGATAAAGAAGCCGTTGGGCACGGTCTGCAGGTTGATAAAGACGATATCGACATAGCCATCGTCGTCGCCGGAGTTGGGCACGCCATCCAAACCGTCATTGTCAAAACGGCCAAAATCGGCGTCGGCATCGGCCTGGGCGAGGATTTCCCGGTTGAAGCGCCCAAAACCACCCAGAGTCCCCGGCGTCTCGGCCCGATAGGCGTCGGCTCCTTCGAGCGAGCGGTAGCGCCGCGGCAGCGCTTGCCCCTCGACGACCATCCGCCCACCCGACATCTCGCGGTAGAAATGCGCGAAGCTCCCGGACAGATCGACATCGAAGAGGTCGCCCGCCCAGGAAGGCGCGGTCGCACCGGCACCCTCGTCTTGGAATTGCGCGAAGACGACCAGCGCGCTCAAGCTCTCCGGCGTCTGTACGATCGTCTTGGCTGCGGGCTCAGCAACGGCGCAGACAAACTCAGCCGCCGTGGCCTGGGATAAAAAGAATGGGAGGAAGAGTAAAGAGAGAAACCGCAGCGGCATCGCCGCTATCAGCCCAACAAATTCAGACTGCCGATGCCGAGTTGGGTACCGAAACCGCCCTGCTGGCGGAAGGAACTGGCGCTGGCCTGGAGCAGACGGCTACCGCGGTCGATTTTGCGGAACGAGCCCAGCAGGCTCGACTGGCGCGCCTGGAGCACGCCCAATGACTTGGTCTGGGAGCGATGCGTGGTGCGAATCCCGGCCGTCAGCGGACCGGTGCTGAGCACCGAGCCCTGCAATTGGGACAGCACCCCGCCACCCGACTGGGGCGGTTTGACCAGGCTGGCCGTCCGCCTGGGGGCCGCCTGGGATATGCTGGGTGGACCGCCAGTAGCGCGCAGCGGCGAAATGCCCAGACCGTCTTTGACGCGGAGGCCCTGTGCGGACGTGCGTCGTTGGTGACGGGCCTTGAGCGGTGCGCTGAACACACCAGTGGTCGCAGTTGGGACGAGCATGGACTTCTCCTTGGGGCAGGATCGGTCTAACTAACTGCAACGCTTAACAATATAATAAAAATACTACAATAGCCAAAAATTAAAAATCCTCGACCGGACCCCGCTGGCACTCGCGGATAAACTCGTCGGCTTCGCGCCCGTAGGTGCGAAAGGGATCGTCGAGATTGAGATACATCTCATCTTCGACATAAATCGAGTCCCAATCGATCACATAGCGGGCCTTCTGACCCGTCAGTGCCCGCATCACCTGCGAGCGCGCCTTGGCGCGGGTATCAGCGGGGGGGTTGGCGATGGCCTGGTTGATCTGCTCGTCGTCGACCACCCGCTTGACCTGCCCGCGCTCGTAGAGATCGAAATAGAGACCCCTTTCGGTGTTGAGATTGTGGTACTCGAGATCGAGGCTCTGGATCCAGGTGTCGTGCCAGTCGAGCCCCTCTTCCTTCATGAAGTACTCCAATAGCCACTTCTTGGCCACCCAGTCGACGCAGTCCCGCAAGGACATCGGATCGTGCTCAAGGCCGTCGATGACAAAGCCCCACTCGCGCAACACCCAATCGCCCTCCTCGTCGCGGCCACGCAAATATTCCATAGCTAGATCGTAGTATTCGCGCTGAATCTCAGTGGCCGTACTATAACTACCGTCTTCCAGACGCACCTCCCACTTATAGGCCGTATCGCGCGAGATATCGCGGATCGCCTGCACCGGGTCGAGTAGCTTGATATCGGGGACGATCCGCTCCTCCAGAAGTTGCAATACCAGCGCGGTGGTGCCCACCTTGAGCGCGGTGGCGTACTCCATCATATTCGAGTCGCCGACCAGCAAGTGCAAACGGCGGTAGAGCCCCCAGTCGGCCAGCGGCTCGTCGCGGGTATTGATGATCGCGCGGCTGAACTGGATCCACTGGTAGATTTCGGTGACGATATGGTCGGCCCGCTGCGAGATCTGGAAGGTGACCTTATCTTCCTCGGCGCCACCATATTCAAAAATATCGGTGTGACAACCCACCCTGCCCGAGCCGGCGAAGATCTGGCGGGTGACGAAGAAGGGCAGCATCGCCGGCAGCAGCACCTGCGAGAAGGGCACGTCGCGGCGCACCAGATAATTCTCGTGGCAGCCGAAGGTGGCCCCGGTATAGTGGTCGATATTATTTTTGAAGAAGAAGGCGCTGTCGGCCAAATCCAACTGCTCCAGCGCGCGCTGGACCATCAACTCGCCGGCCCGGTCGGAGGCCACCAGGTCGAAGAGCCCAGTGCATTCGGGGGTGGCGTATTCGACGTGGCCCATATCGATGTAGATTCGCCCGCCGTTGAAGAGGAAACCGCCATTGCCGGGAGGCTCGTCGCGACCCCGGTAGTGGATGTCGACGATGCCGAGACCCTCGCGGTAGAACACGCAGTCCTTGGTTTTTACCGATATGAAATCAGGGCTCAGAAAGGGGTCTGAGTCGGGCGGCAGACAACCGTATTCCGTTTCCAATCCGTAGATGCGATCCCGCATAGCCGCTAAGCCTCGACGTAGGCGGCCAGGGCCGCTGTGAGGTCATCCTCCGCCAGCAGCTTGAACTTCGACTTGGCGGCGCGGTTGCGATCGAGCACCGCGGCCTCGACCTTTAAGCCCTCCAGACCGTCTTTTAAAAAATCGCGCACCTCCCCCTCACCGGGCACTTGCCCCTCTTCGGCATCGAGGCTCAACCACCCCAAACCCCAGGTCTCCAGCGCTACGCCCAAGGCCTCGTCGAGCGGCAGGTCCTCTCCTGCCTCCTGCAATTTTGCCACCATCGCCCGCGCGCGCTCCTCGTTGCCGCTAACCACAGCGGCCCGACCGCTCGGGGCGAAGGAGCCATCGGCGTCGATGGTGGAGAACGCATCGCCGCCGCTGACCGGGTCTAACTCGGCCAGCATCACCCGGGCGATAAAGGGCGAGCGGAAGATCTCGTCGAAGGCCGCCTTCATCAGCGGCCCGATGCCGAAACTGACCAGCCTTTGCAAGGTGACATCGCTGGCCGAGAGGTTGAAGCCCTCGAGATGGGCGATGTCGATGACGGCCTTGCGCAGCTTCTCGATATCGGCCGGGTGCCCCACGGCGGCGAAGGCCAGCTCGTTGTAGACCTCGAAGAGCTTGCGCGGCCCCGGCGTGGTGGTCAACAATAGCACCCCGTCCGCATAGGTCATGCCCACCACCGGACTGCCGCCCGACAGCTGATCTTCGAGGTACTCGCGGCGGTTGTTGATCGCCTCGACCCAGCGATATGGTTCTTCCAACATGCCTTCTAAGCCCTCTCGTAGAACGCGGCCAGTTCGTCTTCGGGCACCGCGCTCAAACCCTCGGCGCTAACCCGCATGACCTGCGGGAAGATCCGCGCCGTCTCGCGAAAACCGCCGGTGGCGGTGTCGTATTCGGCGGCGGTTTCCAACATCTTCACCACCGTCTCCATCGCTTGCTCCTCCGCCATCTCCTCAAGCGGCGTCCCCCAGCGATTCTGATAGTAGAGCGCACCGCGGATTATCTGCGACCCCGACCCCGTAGTGCAGAAGTCGACGCATTCGAACTCGGCGCCCAACAGATCGTAAAAGAAGATCTTGCTTTCCTCCGCGACCTCGTCAAAGGCCGCAAAGATCGGCACTACCGCGCCGATGCCCTGCATGGCCATCGGCAAGTTCTGGCGCAACAAGCGGGACAGCGTCCGCAACTTGCCGTCGAGGCTCAGCCGCTGCAACTGGCTGCGGCGATAGTACTGCACCGACATCTCCAGCATCCGGGCGATATCGTAGGCGATGGCCGGCGAACCCGCGATGGCCATCACCGCGTCGTCGTCGATGCTCAAGACCTTGTCGGCCCGATCGTAGACCACCAGATTGCCCATCGTCGCCCGACGATCGCCCGCCACCAGCACCCCGCCGGCATAGCGCAGCGCCATGATCGTCGTGCCCTCAACCTCTTCAATCACCCCTTGCGGGACAGCGCTCGGGACGGCGGGCAAGTGCCCTTGTTCCCTGAGCAAATCCAGGAAGTCGCAACTCTCCATGTGCAGGCTACTGACCCGTGCGCTGGCGGTAGCGCCGCGCCTGATTGGGATCGACTTTGCGCATCCGCTTGAGGATGTCGTCGGTGCCTGGCCGCTCGACCTTGGGCCGACGCGGTCCTTCGTCCGACTCGCCGCCGCCATCGTCGATTGGCTTGGTCGGCCGGGGGGCGCGATCGCGGTAGTAAATAAAATCGCTCATTAGCTACCTCCTGTTTCGGGCGGCTGTCCGGGGGCAGCCGCCAATCTCGCGAGCAGTTCCTCAACAATTTCTGCCGCGTCTATGGCCTCATTATAATAAGTCGCTGTCTCCTCGTCCACACAAGCCTTGAGATCGACGACCTCGGCGCGACCGTTGAGGGCGAACTCAATACGATCC
>JAYYUU010000259.1:0-11844 GCA_036343835.1 Candidatus Latescibacterota bacterium
AAACACTTTCCGCAGCGGCAACGATGCCGAGGCGTCCAAGCTGGTAGATCTGATTTGCGCCGACGGACTCTACAGCGACGCCGGTTTTCCGTTGGGGGTCGAGCAAAATCCCTTCACCGGCCGCGACAATCTCGATTTCTGGGCCCACGACGAGAGCTATCGCACCGCCTTTGGCGGCAATTTGGGCGATGCCACCGATGCATTTGACGGCGCGCGTTTCAGCGATTTTTGGGCCGCGTCCAATCCGGCGTCCACCCCCGGAATTAGCGTGACCAATATCCGTCGCCAGGGCGATCAGATGGTGGCCGATCTCAAACTGCGCGACCATCGCCGCGCCGGGCCGATCGACGGGGCCGTGGTCTGGCGCGACAGCATCGAGGTGGTCGGTGATGTGACCGTCCTGCCCGGTGGGCAGCTCGACGTCCTCGCCGGCACCACCGTGACGGTGGGCAGCGACGCGCTGGCGACGGGCATCGATCCGGCGCGGGTCGAGCTCGTGGTCCACGGTGCATTCAACACCAATGTCTCGGGGCGGGAACAGACGGTCTTCCGTTCGGCGGCTGCCGATCCGCAACCCGGGGATTGGCAGGGCATCCGCCTCGGGTTGGCGGGATCGGCCTTTTTGCGCCGCACCCGTATCGGGTACGCTCGCTACGGCCTGGTTGCCGAAGGACTCAATCGGGCGCTGACTTTGGAGGAAGTGGAGATCTACCGGACCCGCGAGGACGGGATTCGCCTGGAGGCAGTCGAGGCAGAAGTTCGGCTCGATGGCGTCCTGGTCGAAGGGTCGGGGGGCATTGGGATCCTGATCGACGGGCCGGGTTTGACGCGGGTCCACCAGGTCGAATTGCGCGGCAATGGCGTCGCCGGTCTTTGGCGGCGGGGCGGCTTTCTCGAACTGGCCGACAGCCGCTTTAGCGACAATGGCCTCGATTTGGCAGCGGGCGCCAACCTGGTCCTGGACCGCGAGGTCAGTGGGCGGGTGGCCAACAACGCCTTTAATGGCGGGGTCGGAATACGCTGCATCGAAACGCGGGAAGTGCTGGTTGCTGATAATGTGCTGAACAACCACCGGATCGGTTTGATCTCCACCAGCGCCCGGCCGCAAATCTTCGGCAACCAATTCAACCGCAACGAACTGGCCCTGCAGATCGAGGGCGTTGCGGTGCCGACGCGGCTCGTTTTGAATATCGTCCAGAGCGGCGAGCGCCTGCTCGACAATAGCACCAACCACCCCCTGAAGGCGATCAACAACTGGTGGGGACAGGCCGACGAGGGCTGGATTGCAGCCCGAATCAGCGGCGATGTCCGCTGGCGTCCCTTTCTCAACTTCGATCCGCGCGTGCCATTGGATTTTGCCCTTTTGCAAAATTACCCCAATCCCTTCAATGGCACGACGCTGATCGACTATCAGATTGGGATCAATAACCCAATCGTCGCAGGGCGGACCGTGGTCACTGTGGAGATCCGCACCGTGGTTGGGGGGCTGGTCCGGCGTTTGGTCGACGAGTTGGCCGCTCCCGGTTTTTACACCACCTCGTGGGATGGGCGCAATGAGTGGGGCGCGCGCGTGGCCAGCGGCATCTATTATTATCAACTGCAAGTTGGACCGATCGTCCAGCGCAACAAACTGGTCTTTCTCAAATAACACCCGGGGATGGCGCTGCCGGGGTGCGAGAACTATTTTCCCAGCATATCTCCAATGGGGTGGCGCGGGCGAGAAAAGCCTTGGGTACTGGTCGCTGGCCAGTGCTATATATAGGGGTAGCCAGTGTTTGATCCGGGGATTGATTACCCGGCTTTTTATTTTTATAACTTTTTCATTTTACTTAAGATATGAAGATCGAAGCCGATTATCTTATCATAGGAAGTGGCGTCGCTGGCCTTTTTTTTGCTCTTAAAGCAGCGGAGCACGGATCTGTGGCGGTAGTCACCAAGCGCGAGCGGCGAGAATCCAATACGCAATACGCGCAGGGCGGCATCGCCGCAGTGATCGACGCGGGCGACTCCTTTGCCAGTCACGTGGAGGATACGCTCGCTGCCGGAGACGGGCTCTGTGATCGGGCGATTGCCGAAGCGGTGGTCTCAGAAGGACCTGAGGTCGTGCGCGAGTTGCTGGCGGTCGGCGCGCAGTTCAGTGAGGAACAACCCGGCGTATTGTCGCTGGGGCGCGAAGGCGGCCACGCGCATCCGCGGGTGGTGCACGCCGACGATACGACCGGTCGCGAGGTAACCCGGGCGTTGGTCCGAGCGGTCGAGGCGCTGCCGCAGGTAGCCCTCTACGACCACCATTTGGCCATCGATTTGATCGTCGATGAGAATCGGCGCTGCCACGGCGCCTGGGTATTGGATGCCCAGGACCAAGCGCAGATCGAGGCTCGAGCACCGGTGACGCTTTTGGCGACCGGAGGTTGCGGGCAGGTCTTTTTGCACACCACCAACCCGCGGGTGGCCTCCGGCGATGGCGTCGCGATGGCTTGGCGGGCTGGAACTGGCGTGGGCAATATGGAATTCACTCAATTCCATCCGACGATGCTCTACGATCCGCACGGGCCGTCGTTTTTGATCAGCGAGGCATTGCGCGGTTTTGGTGCGGTATTGATCAATGGCCGCGGCGAGGCGTTTACCGATTCGTTGAAGACGCGCGATGTGGTCTCGCGGGCCATCGTCGCGAATATGGAGGAAAGCGGTGCCGATTGCGTCTATCTCGACGCCACGGTCCAGGATGCGGACGAAACCCGCCGCCGCTTTCCCAATATATACCAGCACTGTCTGGGAGTCGGCATCGATATGACCCGGGAGCCGATCCCGGTGGTGCCCGCCGCCCATTACATGTGCGGCGGGGTGTGCACGGATGCGCATGGCCAGACGGATATTGCGGGTCTGTATGCAGCCGGCGAGGTCGCGATGAGCGGTTTCCAGGGCGCCAACAGGCTGGCGAGTAATTCGCTTTTGGAAGGAATGGTCTTTGCTCGACGCGCTGCCGCACACGCACAAACGGATATAGACGAGGTGGCGGTGATGAGTGAGATATTGGGTGGCGGCGAGCGGGTTGGGGTGGAGGGTTTGGAGGAGCGGCGGCAGGCGTTGCAGCGCCTGATGTGGGATGAAGTGGGCATCGTTCGCAGCGATCGGAGCCTGGAGCGGGCCAGCGTGGAGGCGGGACGGATGGCGAGCGAGATTGAAGCGTTATACAACGAGCTGACGCCGGAGGCGGAGCTGGTGCAGCTGCGCAACCTGGCGACCGTAGCCGAACTCATCGCGCGCTCGGCGCGCCTGCGGCTGGAGAGCCGTGGTGTGCACTACAATAGCGATCATCCCGAGCGCGACGACGCGAACTGGCAGCGGCCGACGCTGCTCGTTGGTCATCAGGGAGTACACTGACGAGGTAGCAGATTATGAAAAGACTTGAGCTGGTTTTGATTTGCCTGCTATTGTGGGCTGGTTCCAGCTATGCGGGCGAGGCGCTGATCACCAAGGTGCGCGGCTCCAGTCTGACGATCGACACCGGGGCGGAGACCGGGCTGATCCAGGGCATGATCGTGACGATCATCCGGCCTCCGGGCGAGGCGGTGATCCACCCGATCACCGGCGAGAATCTCGGCGCTCCCGAGGTCGAGATCGGCTCTGGCGAGATCTCCAAGATCGCCAATCGCGCCGCCAATGTGCGGATCGGGCCGGGGCTCCTGCTGCCGGTGAAGCCGGGTGATATCGTTCGCTTCGTGACGCCCGACGAGGAGATGATCATGGACCAGGAGCGGTCCGTGGCGCGGCAAGAGAAGAACGCGGAAGACCATCAGGGATTCCGCAAGGAAATTTCGCAACTGACGCGGAGCATTCGCAATGTCCAGGGTCGCATCGGCGGTATAGAGAAGGCGATAAAGCGCGTCGAGCGCGTCGAGGAGGGTTTCAAGGTCCAGCTGCGCGGCATCAACACCGATATCAACACCATGAAGGACGATATCAAGAACCTCAAGGAGTCGGTGGCTTTGATGGGGACGATCCCGATCGATGGTCTGGGCGAGGACGGCCAGCCGCTGGGCGGGCTGAACCTCGAGAGCGAGGAAGACGTCGAGGCGCTCAAACAGGTGGTGCGCGACGTGCTCGACGAGGAGCAGATCACCACCGACTTGCCGCCGCTTGGGGCAGAGGAACTGGCGGTGCCGTCCGCAGACGAGGATCTGGGTGAAGGGGAAATGGGGGAACCGGCAGAAGACGAGGATGAGTCGTTCTTCGGCTCGTTTATTTTCTTTGGGATTCTGGCTGGCATCGGCTTCCTGGCCGTGCTCGCCTTCCTCTACTTGCGGTTGATGGACGGCAGCGAAGAAGACGCAGAAGACGAGGAGGACGAGGAGATCGAAGAGGACGACGACAATCTCGATATGGACGACGATTTGGACATGGAGGTCGAGGAAGAGGACGACATTGTCGTCGAGGAAACTTCATAGGTGCTAATCGCGCCGCGACCGAGGTGAGTAATTATGTTTAGGCGAAAGACCGGGATCTGCCTCATCGCCCTGGCGATGCTGGGGACGGCCGGAGCCCAGATGCCGAATAAGGGGCTGGTCATCCGCAATACGGACGGGCTGATCTTCATCGATATGGGCCGTCAGGACAATGTGATGAAGGGCGATCTCTTCGATATCATCGACCAGGAGGTGGTGCTCCATCCCCTGAGCGGCGATACGCTATCGGTGACGCCGAGGAGTGTCGGTGCCCTCAAGGTGCTCCAGGTCTACCCCAAGATGGCACTGGTCGAGTTGTTGCACATCCAGGGCAATAAGGATCCAATGCTGATGCGCGTGGCCCAGATCCAGGATCCGGACCGCCTGGTGGAAATCGAGCGCTATATGAAACAGAGCCACGCGCTGGCTGCTGGCGCCTCGACGCGATTGAGTCTGATACCGGGTTTGCACCAATACCGGGTGGGCGACAAGATGAAAGGTTTGTCGCTATTGGGGCTGGAAACCGCCGCGCTGGCGTTGGGTATGGGGTATCGGATGAGCAGTAACGACTGGTTTGCTCAATACAAGGATTTGGGTCCCGGCCTCTCGCCAACCGACTACGACTTCTACTTCGACGAAGCCAGCGACCGCCGCACCTGGAGCAATCGCTTCTTCTGGCTCGCCGGTGCGCTCTACGCCTATAATCTGGTCGACGTGATGTGGATGGGCGGTGACTCGATGCCGATGAACGCCCAAATCGATAAGAAGATGGATTTGGGTTTGGGGCTTGGTCCCGACGGGCAGCCGATGGTCAGTCTGGTGCGCAGGTTTTGACGGCCATGTGGTGCAAAGCCCTTATCGCGCTATTGCCGTTGCTGGTCGCTTGTGGCGATCTCAAACGGGACAATCTCTACGATCCCCAGGGTGGGAATATTACCGATTTGCGCTCGTTGCTGGTGGGGACCTGGAGCCTCGCCGATGCGGAGAAAAATCAGATCTACACCTTTAAGGCGGAGGGCCAACCCCCCGCCTGTACGTTGCGCGACTATTCGGCCCCCAACGGGGGTCCGGTGGACCGCAATGGTGCCTATCCGCAGACGCTGGTCATTAGCTTTGCGGGGACCTATAAGCTGGTAGGCGACCTGCTGCGGATCACCTTTACCGGCGTGCAGACCAACGACCCGGGCGGCGAGGCACCATTATTGCTCGACAAGGTCGTCAATATTCGCATCGCGAATGATGAGTTGACGCTGGAGGAGCTGGACGGCGATCGGGTCTACGCCCGGATCTGAAGAAAAGGTGTTGCAAGAATACCACCGGCCGCCCACTGCGGGCGCGCCGGTATTTTTGTGGGATTTAGTCAGCGACTGTAGCGCAGGCCGACGAAGAGTCCCAACCCCGGGCGATAATCGCTGTTTTCGCTCAGCGCTCGCCGCCACCCAATATCTCGCTCATCACCGTCACCTCGGACAAGTCCGACCAATAATCCACCACCGAGCGCCCTACATTCCACACCAGATGGTCACACCCCGGCCCAAAGTGCAATTCGACACATTCGTCCAACGCCTTCGGTCCTGGGCACGGCTTGCTGTAGTTGGCGTAATAACACATCCATTCGGAAATGCCCAGTACGGATTTTTCGTTAGCGCTTGCCTCGCTTGCCTCGCGCATTAGATTAACTCCTATTATGGAAGACAAAGATCCCCTGGCCGATGACGATTGCAGCACCAAATTCTACCTCCCCCGCGCGATCATCTACCCCGTCATCGCCCTGCTCATCGCCGGCGCGATCCTCATCTTCGGGGAATGATCGGCGCGGTGCTTACTCCCGCAGTGAAACTATTTGGCGGGAAGTTTAAACGACCGCCATCTCAACAGCCCTAATTCATGAATACCCCAGATCCAAATCGCCGCGGCTTCTTCCGCGAATTTCTCAAGCGCGTCGTCGACCCCGCCGCCGCCTATGCCGAAAAACGCCTACCGCAACAACCCACCCGCCTGCGCCCGCCCGGCGCCCTACCCGAACGCACCTTTCTCGACACCTGCCAACGCGATGGCCAATGCGTCGAAGTCTGCCCCGCCGAGGCCATCAAACCCTATCGCGGCCCCGAAGCAGCGCTCCGCGACACGCCCTATATCGACCCAGCCGACCAACCCTGTGTCGCCTGCGACGGCCTGCTCTGCATGAGTGCCTGCCCCAGCGGCGCCCTCAGCCCGCGGCCATTGGAACAAATCCGCATGGGCTTGGCCAAAGTCGATCAGGGGGTTTGCGTCCGCCGCCACGATGACGATTGCCGCGTCTGCCTCGACAACTGTCCCTTGAGCACAAAGGCGCTACGCCTGGACGCAGCCAGCGCAGTCGAAGTGCTCGCCGCCGGCTGTATCGGCTGCGGCGTCTGCCAGTGGACCTGCCCCACCAGCCCCAAGGCCATCGTCGTCGAACCGGCCTAATCGGGTATGCCGTTTAAATGAGGAAGCGCGAACCAACTTCAATATTGGCTTTCGTCAACTTTTGCCCATCGGCTGACATGGCAAATTATCCCAATACTAAACGCGTCGCACAGCGAGCGTCTTTCGCCATTGCCGCGCGTACAATATTCTTTGGGAGTACCTCGAAACCGGATATGACTCGCTTGTGAAAATCGTCCTCATCGGCTATCGCACCTCGGGCAAGTCCACCCTGGGACAATTATTGTCCCAACAACTGGCCATGCCCTTCCTCGATATCGACCGCGGCATCGAGGCAGACGCCGGGGGTAAGACCCTTGCCGAGTACTTTCTAGAAGTTGGCGACGAGACCTTCCGCGCCCACGAGGCGCGCGTCGTGCAAGAAATGTGCGCCTGCGACCGCTGCGTCATCGCCTTCGGTGCCGGCTCGCTCAAATTTCCCCAAAGCCGCCAGGCGGCCAAACGCGACGCATTGGTTGCGTACTTGCAAGTGCCCATCCCCGAGCTCTGGCGTCGCTTCCAACGCGACCCCCACACCACCGCCACCCGCCCCAACCTCGCCGGCGGCGGCATCGGCGAAATCGAGGAGATGATGACCGCGCGCGAGCCGGTCTATCTCGAATGCGCCGACCTGGTCGTCGACGGCACCCGCCCCCCGGAGGAATTGGCCGCCGCAGTCGCCGCCGCCTTCACCACCCGCGCCGAGGCCTAATCCCGCCCGAGATACCCCGCCAACTCGTTCTTATCCAAGCCGGCAATTCCCAATTCCTCCACTCCGCGCCCCGTCTCCCAAGCATCAAAACCCATCACCGGCGTCGCCAAATTCACCAGCGACTCCATCACCGGCGTCGCCACCCCGTACTGCCGCGCCACCGACACCCAGGCCCCCAGCCCATAGGGCACGTCCTCGGTCAGCCAGCGGCTGTCGAGCGAGCCGGGCGCCTTGAGCCGGGTCAGCATATAACTGCCATTGATCGCCTCCCACAAATCGCCCCGCGGACCAAATCCAGCCTGGTGGAAGGCCTCGTTGACCGGCATCAGCTCGTAGCCCAACGCCCGCCCGATCGCCCGCCGCTCGTCGTCGACGGCCATAATCGCCCGCACCACCGCCGGGGTCACCCCCTCCTCATAAAAGTAAAACTCGCCGTGCGAGCGCTCGATCCGCCCCGCGTTCATCAAGACCCCTGCCGGGTGCACCACCGGGTTCATCGAGGAGAGGCCGCAGGCCATCGCGTCGGGGTGAGACTGGATGCCGGGAAAGAGCGGCTCGAGCCGCGCCCGTACGCTTTCGGTCTGCGTCGCCGGCAACACCCCCAAACCCAAACCCGACACCACCCCCCAGATCGTCGCCTCATCTGGCGCGGTCTTGCGGCACACATAGGGCGCGGTGTCGACCTCCGCCAACGTCGCCTGCTTACCCGCCGCCTGCAACATCGCCACCCACTCCAGCGCACCGAGCGTCCCCGGCATCAACACCACCATATGCCGCGCCTCAATATGGGGCACACAAGCTGCCGCAAAGGGCCGCTGCGCATAGGCCGGGACGATCAGCAGCAGCAAGTCCGCAATGGTCAGCGCCTCTGCCACATCCGTCGTCACCCGCCCGATCTGCGCCCGCCCCTCCCCGGCTACGCCGTGGAGCCCAATCGTCCGCGCTACCGCAATCGGCTCGACCATAGCAGCAAAGCCCGGCAATTCGCACAGCGCAATATCATAGCCGCGCAACGCCAGCGAAGCCGCGACGGCAAAAGCCGTATTGCCCCCACCCAGAACGACGATGGTCTCACTGGCCATAACGCATCATCCCGCGAAGGAATCGGCGGGCACGCCGCGCGCCCCGGGATCGACCTTCACCAGCGACCCCGCCATGGGCTGCGCCTGCATCGCCGCCGCATCCAGACCCTGGCACGCCGAAGTAATATAGAGCTCGTCGAGATCGATCCCACCAAAGGCGCAAGACGTCACATTGGTCATCGGCATGGCCAACTCGCGTATCAGCGCACCGTCTTTGGGATCGTAGCGCTTGACACACGAGCCCCCATACACCGCAATCCACAGGGTATCTTCCTCGTCAATCGCCATCCCATCAAAAACCCCCGCCCCCTCGTTTTCAGCCACCACCCGCTCATTGCTTATCGCCCCGCTGTCGATATCGTAGTCGTAGGCGCGGACATTGTTGAGCCCCGAGTCGATAAAATACATGGTCTGGTGATCGGCAGTCCAAACGATCCCATTGGACACACTAACCGGCGCAACTTTCTCGCTCACCGAGTGGTCGGCATCCAAACAATAGAGCTTCCCCTGATCTTTAGCTCCCCTAAACTCCATCGTCCCCGCCCACAACCGACCGGCCGGATCGCACTTCCCATCGTTAAAGCGATTGGCGGGGATCATCCGCTCGGGATCCTCCCCCAATGGCGCAATCTTCTCGCTCGCCAAATCCAAATGCGCAAAGCCATTGTGCAATGCCACCACCAACCCCCCACTCTGCCGCACGACCACCGTCCCCACCGCCTGACAAGTCGGAATCGTCCGATTCGCCCCACTCGCCGGATCGTAGACATAAACCTCATGACTCAAAATATCCACCCAGTACAATACCTGCTTCTCCCCATCCCAGATCGACCCCTCACCAACGATCGCATCCTTCTCCACCAACAATTCAAGATCCACTTTTTCGCCACTCATCTTCAACCTCCAGGGTACGTTGACGACGAAAACGGTAGGAATCCAGCCCGTCCCTGTCAAACCTACAAGTATTTTAAGCTACATCTGTTTTAGCGCACCACCGCGATCTTGTCCCGCACCAGCAGTTCCCCATCGCGCGAATGGATCGTATACACATAAACTCCACTACCTACGAGTGGCGCGCTCAAATCGCTCGGCCCCGTGCGGTTGACTCCGCGCCAAAACACCTCATTGGCCCGTGCGCCCAGACGCCGCTGCAGCGCGTTGTCCTCGCTCGCCTCCCAGATCAGTGCGCCCGTGGGCGCAAAGAGCCGCACCTGCGCCTTGAGCGGCACGCCGCTGAAGTGCAGAAAGTCGTCGGTATTCGGCCGAAAGGGATTGGGAAAGACCGCGATCCTCGACTGGGGTACCAATCGCACCCGCTGAAAGGCATGGTTGTCGTCTTCGCTCGCCTCGCCGACCCGGTCGTCGGGATCGACCTCCACCAAAAAGACCATCTCTCCAAAGCGCTGCCAGGGAATGCTCAGGTCCGCACCCGACCCCGGCACCAGGTCCCCTTCCGTCTGCGCGTCGTAGATGACCTCGCACCCGCTCGAATCCAACCCGCAGTGCGAAACCCGCACCCGAAAGCCCCCCGCGACCGCCCCTAGGCCGATATTGCTGACGCGAACGCGCAGATCGTCTTGGCGGTTGCCGCGCAAATCGCCGGTAAACACCGCCAGATTCGGCTGGCCCTCACCCAAGCCGTATTGCGCCAGCGTCGCCACTGCCACTTGCGTGGTGCGGCGCACCAGCTCCCAGTTCAGGCTGTCGGGCACGTCGACGACTGAGTGATATTGCGAGTTGATCCGATACGCGCCCTCGCGGACTCCATAGGTCCGCGGGTCGGTCGGCAGATAGTTTTCGATCCCCAGAATCGCGTCGTAGCCCCGTGCCCAAAATGGCGCGTGATCGCTCAACCGCGCCCCGCTGTCTTCGAGCACGTCGATGGTCAAACCGATCCCATAGCGCTCGGCGACGGCCCCCATCTCGTCGACCATCCAGCGCGAGCCCGGATTGGTCACCAGTTCCAGTCGCTGCTTGAGATCGTTAAAGCCGATCATGTCAAAATTGAAAACGCCCAGAATCTTGTCGTCGCGATCACCGGCGATATTGGCGTATTCCTGACTGCCCAATAAGCCCAACTCCTCACCCGACCAGGCGATAAAGCGGATAGACCACGGAAAGCGCTGCCCGGCCAATAGCCGGGCGCTTTCCAAGACCAGGGCCACGCCGCTGGCATTGTCGTCGGCCCCCGGCGCCGGATCGCGGACCCAGTCCCAACCACCGGCCGAACGCACCCCCGTGGCATCGTAGTGGGCGCAAATAATATAGTAGCCGGCCTCCGGGTCGGTGCCCTGTAGTGTGCCGATGACATTATAGGTCGTGGTGTCGATGGGTGCCTGGCCCTCGCGCCCCTGTCGCGTGGTATAGGACACCACCCGCCGCGCGCCGATCGCAAAGGATTGCAATTCGACCGCCTCATCCCCGAGCGCGGCGGCCAATTGCACGCGGATATACTCGGTCGACTCCAATAGCTCGGGATGCACCGCAAAGCGACTGCGCATATTGCCGGCGACGCTGCCCAAACTCGGGTCTTTTAACGCCAGCGCTTCGACATCGGCCCGCAAGCGCTCGATCTCGGCCGCCTCGATAAGCAAGGCCACCGCAGGCGAAGCCATCTGCAGTGCCTTACGAGCGCTCCTCGAAACACCTAACCACCCGTTTATACTATGCTTATTAGGCAAGGGCCAGAAAAAATATGTCGCGTCATACAAGCCCTCTACCTCGCCCTCGGGCACTCGCAACAACACCCATTCGCCTCCGCCAGCAAAGACCAACTCAACATTCGTTGGCAGGGGCAAGCGCAGATGATCGGCGATAAAATAGCGATCGCCCGACTCGGCCTTGTCGACAAAGAGCACTTCGAACTGAGCTATATTCTCCACATCCCCCTGGACAAAAACCACGCCGCGCGTCACGTAGCGCACCGGCCCGTCCAGCGCGGCTATTGCCGCCAATTCTTCGGAAGTCGTCCAGGCCAAGCCGACCAATGATTGGCTGGAGAAAGCGACCCCAGAGAAAAAAAAAGAGGCGCATAACGCCCCTCTAAAAGGCTTTATCACTGTTTTAACTATCCGCGTGTATAGGTAGCTATTCCGAGCTAGAATATTCGTTGGGTAGCTCAATATGCGGCATCGCCGCGCCAGTGGTGGGCTCTTCG